>CAJURV010000010.1 GCA_910588925.1 uncultured Rikenellaceae bacterium | reverse complement strand
TTTGAATTTAATCCGATTGATAATAGTTTAACATTTATATTGCTGGTGGCACCACCACTTTTTAAGAAAAGCAAAATGACGTAAATCCCTGAACTTCTTTGAAATTCAGGGATTTTTCCTTTCCAAGAAAAGGAATATCCCCCTCCTCATTTCTAACGGGTTCGTACCCTAACCCCTCTATAAATTTATCTAGTTCTACTCTAATTTGTCTCAAATCATAAAAAGTAGAACTTATAAAAACACGCGGTTTTGCCATATCTCTATAATTTTAGCATTTAATTTCTTTTATGTAAATACAATACAAACATAATAAAAGACAATATAAACTAACAATCAGAAAGAAACCTCATTCCCGAGCAACCAAAAAAAACAGATGCGCCAATTTTTTCTGCACCTGAAGCGTTAAAAAAGTTATATTCGCCTCAAGAACAAGTATCACCCCTATGAAGAAATATTTCAGCATATCGCAGATCGATACCGATAAGAAACGTTTTTTGCAATTACTATTGATCGGTGACGAGTCGGAAAATATGATCGACCGCTACTTGGAGCATGGCACTCTCTTCGTAGGATTTTTAAACGACATACCGATCGCCGTATGCGTCATAACCGATGAGAGTGAAAGTTGCGTCGAAGTAAAGAACCTTGCCGTGCATCCCGACTATCGAAAGAGAGATTTCGGAAGAGCGCTTATCAGGCATATCGAGTCGCTTTGCACCGGTAAGACAATCATTCTCGGCACCGGCGAAACGCCATCCACCCTACGGTTCTACCGTTCGCTCGAGTTCTCTTTCTCCCACCGTGTTCCGGATTTCTTTACATCTAACTACGATGCGCCTATAATAGAGGAAAGCGTACAGCTCAGAGATATGATATACCTCAAAAAGACGGCATGCAATACCGACTAAACTCTTTATCTGTCCGGCAAACTAATCTGGTTAGGTATCTACTTGATATTCTCCCGATTATCATATACGTGAGTCAGACACAATAGCCAGAATAATATCAATGAATCAGCTACTTTAATGGATAATCACCCGAGCAAAGCGAGTGACATCAAACGCTTTTCACTTGTTAAGCCATGAGCATAACGATAACCGCACGTAACATATCTCACAGCGGATATAAATTCCTATACCGAAATCCCGCCTAAACAGTTCGTTACTTATAATATTTACGCTTCTTACATATTCAGTTACCCCTTCTGCCCGCCGCTATGCGCAATCCCCAGGCCCGCATTTCATATCGCTGCGATTGTGAAAAAGCTATACTACAATAACATATAAGATCGGACTTATCCCTAACTCACATTAATACATAAAACCCAAAGGAGCCAAAACACCGTCACTCCCCTTTACATCCGTTTTTCTCACACCCCAGAATCACCTCCGCCGGTACCCGGTAAAACCGTATGCAATATCCCTGTCCGGCATTTTCGGCCTCCTCCTCTATAAGCACACCCAGGTCCCCGTCGGGCATTACGGTCATTGCCGAATATGCCGCCGAACCATACATGAGCTGATAATGCGAAGGCCAACTGGCACCCCGGTCGCGGCTTATGAATACGGCGATATCGGCGCGCTCGTCTATTGTACCGTCCGCATCGTTTTCAAACGAAACGGGATTGTTGGTCATAGCGGCCGGTATGGACTGTAGCAGAAAGTCGTGACCTCCGTGCGTATAGCGGATAAGATCGCCGTTGCATGCCGGATCTATGATGTCCGTTACGCCCACCGGAGCACTCCATGTCTCTCCGAGATCGTCAGAGTAGGAGAACTGACGCAGACCGCCTTTTGAGCGCGAGCGAATACTCATAACGAGCGATCCGTTGGCAAGCTGCGCTATCTTGGCCTCGTCGCCGTTGGTATGGGCCGGATTCCCGGAAGCACTCCAAGTATAACCGCCGTCGTCGCTGTAAACGGCATAGTTCAGAAAACCCCTCTTGTCTTTCTCACGAACCACCAAAGCGAACATTATGCGTCCGTTATCCAACTGTACGGCCCCGCCTGAAGATGCGAAAGCGGCTTTTACACTCTTTATAGGTTGCCTGCCGTCGGATTCCGCACAGAATATATGATCGTTTATGAAGAGCGGATCGCCCCAACTACGACCGCCATCGCGGCTACGCACTACGGTGATATATCCCGGAGCGTCCTGCCACAATCCGTTACCATGCGTACATATCATCAGCACGTCGCCGTTACGTCTGTCTACGACAAGAGCCGGATCGCCGTATCCCCCTATCCCGTCATTCTCTATAACAGTCGTATAAGGCCCCCATGTACAGCCGCCGTCTTCGCTTATGCGGGCGACTACATCTATCTTGCCGGGCAGATCGGCCATGCTCTCTATGCGTTTGTCGGCCACGGCGAGCAGATTACCGTCTTCTGTGGTTACAATCGCCGGAATACGATAAAACTTAGACCCGTAATCGCCGGGATTGAATACTAACGACTTAATTATAGTGTCCGAAACGATATTTTCCGACGTCTGTGCCGCCGTCTTCACTGTCAGGCCCCAAAGACACAACAACGACAATACAGAGCTAAATACGATTTTTCCAAACATATCGAGATATTATTTAGTAGTCTGTTTACAAAGATATAATAAAAATGCTAACCCGAAAACAGTCGCCACAGATCGGATCAAATCGTTATATACATACTCTGACGCGCCACAGAATACCTTGCGGGAAGCAAAAAACCGAACATAGTTTCACTGCAATCCATATAAGGGATATCATACTGTTACGACCAAGCGGCTTTTTTGCTTTTTAACTATTTATGTCTTTACTTTGCGCCGAAACAAAAACAATAATCAATATGTCTGTAACACCTAAACTGAGGGCCGTAACGACCTATAGACTCAAAGAGATGAAACTTGCCGGTGAGAAAATAGCCATGCTCACCGCATACGATTATACCATGGCCCGCATAATGGACCGCTCGGGCATAGACGTCATTTTGGTTGGCGACTCGGCTGCCAACGTAGTGGCCGGCTACGAAACCACAGTTCCCATGACCTTGGATAGCATGATATATCACGGACGCTCGGTAGCCCGCGGTGTTGAACGTGCGCTGGTAGTGGTAGACCTGCCTTTCGGCACCTATCAGGGCGACTCCAAGCTGGCTCTTCAGTCGGCGGTACGCATCATGAAAGAGACCGAAGCCGACGCCGTAAAATTGGAGGGCGGATCAGAGATCATAGAATCGGTAGAACGCATATTATGCGCCGGCATACCCGTCATGGGGCACCTCGGACTCACTCCGCAGTCGATAAACAAATACGGAACCTACACCGTCCGCGCCAAGGAGGAGAGCGAAGCCACCAAACTCATCTCCGACGCACATCTGCTGGAAGATACGGGATGTTTCTCCATAGTAGTGGAAAAAATACCAGCCGCATTAGGACGCAAAGTTGCCGGCGAACTCTCCATCCCCATTATAGGGATAGGTGGCGGCGATGTAGACGGACAAGTGCTCGTATCGTACGACATGTTGGGTATAACCGGCGAATTCTCACCCCGTTTCCTACGTCGTTACGACGATCTGCACACCCGCATGACCGACGCATTCAAACATTACATCGACGACGTAAAGAGTTGCGATTTCCCCTCCGAGAGCGAACGTTACTGATGGCAGGGATAAAGAAAAGCTCGTCGGAGCTGGGACGCATCACCCCCGACGAGTACGCCGCCGGAGAGCGATCCAAAGTGGTGCTGGTGGTCGACTCGGTGCGTAGCCTGCACAACGTGGGTTCTTTCTTCCGCACAGCCGACGCTTTCGACATAGAGGCCGTATGGCTATGCGGCATAACGGCCACGCCACCCAACCGCGACATTCACAAAACGGCTCTCGGCGCAGAACTCAACGTCGAGTGGCGTTATTTCGACAAGTGCACCGACGCACTCGCAGAACTGCGCTCTAAGGGATACGGACTATACTGCGTGGAGCAGACGTTCGGTTCGGTGATGCTCGGCGACTTCGAAGTGGCCCCCGACGGACGTTACGCCCTAGTTATGGGCAACGAGGTAGACGGTGTGTCGCAAGAGGCCGTAGACATGTGCGACGGCGCCATAGAGATCCCCCAAAGCGGCGTAAAACACTCGTTAAACGTATCGGTCGCGGCGGCCGTGGTGTTGTGGCACTTCTATGAAAGGATGCACCTCCGATAAAATACCCTCGTAGCTGTGGGCAGAAACGCCCCAGAAAGAGACCTGCTTTACTTAAACTAATTTATAGGCCCTCACTTCGTATCGCTGTGATCGTAGGTAATAATTGCACTATAACAACATAGGCTCTCTAACTCGCGGTAAACGCTGAAAACAATAGCCCTATTAGCTTTCCGACGGAATAACAACCGACATATAAAGTAGGTGCGAAAAGCGAACCATATCCCCGCGGAAACATATAAATAGCCAAATATATTTTCGCGTTGAGTTCAAAATCTTTATCTTTACGGTAAAAAACTGTCGAATGGAGACCAATCCGGAATTCGAGCTCGCATACGATCTGTTGCAGAACACACGCGCCAACGTGTTTCTGACAGGCAAGGCCGGCACGGGAAAGACCACTTTCCTTAAAAGTCTGCGCACCCGTCTGGACAAGGCCATGATAGTGGTAGCCCCTACGGGAGTGGCTGCCCTCAATGCCGGAGGTATGACCATTCACTCGTTTTTCCAGATATCCCCGGGTCCCTACACACCGTTTTCGCAAAGAGGCGGCGAGACACAGGGACAAAACCGCTTCTTCACGCTACGCAAGGAGAAGGTACGTATAATCAGAGGCCTACAACTACTCATCATAGACGAGATAAGCATGGTACGCAGCGACCTGCTCGACGCCATAAGCGACGTATTGTGCCGTTACCGCCGCAGCTCCGAGCCGTTCGGCGGGGTGCAGTTGCTCATGATAGGCGACATGCAACAACTCTCGCCAGTAGTCAAGGACGACGAACGCGAGATACTGTCGCGCTTCTATAAAAGCCCCTACTTCTTCGACAGCCTCGCCCTGCACAAGAGCTTCTACACCACCATAGAGCTCACCCGCATATACCGTCAGAACGACCGCCGGTTCACCGACATGCTCAACAGCGTACGCACCGGTGTGGTAGACAGAGCCGTATTGGCCGAGATAAACAAACGCTATATCCCCGAGTTCAATCCCGCTCCCGAGGAGGGTTACATCACCCTCACCACCCATAACAGCACCATGCAGAGCATCAACGACCGCAAACTGGCCGCTCTCGAGGGCGATGAATATACCTACGAGGCTACAGTCGGCGACGATTTCCCGGAGCTTATATACCCCACAGAGCAACATCTCAGGCTCAAAAAGGGTGCTCAGGTGATGTTCGTACGCAACGACTCGTCGTCGGATAAACGCTACTACAACGGCAAGCTCGGCGTAGTGTCGCGACTGCACGACGAGTGGATAGAGGTGCGGTGCGAGGGCGAAGACGACCCCATAGTGGTGGCCCGCGAAAGATGGGAGAACACACGCTACAACATAGACGAACAGACACAGGAGATAACCGCCACGGTAGCCGGCTACTTCATACAGTTCCCGTTGCGAACGGCATGGGCCATCACCGTGCATAAGAGCCAGGGACTCACATTCGACCGCGCCATAATAGACGTAGGAGGCGCATTCGCCCACGGACAGGTATATGTGGCTCTTAGCAGGTGCCGCACACTCGATGGATTGGTACTCAGCTCCCCGATAAGGCCGGCATCTTTCGTAAGCTCCCCGGAGGTAGACGACTTCAACACGTTCGTATCCGGCAACAGACCCGGGCCGGAGCTGATAGCACGGCTAAAAAAACAGTTCTACACCGAATCTGTATGCGAGATGTTCGACTTCAAAACGGCACGCAAACATCTCTACAACCTGCACCGCCTCTTCGGCACCGCACCGGGACGCATACATCCGGCACAAAAAGAGGAGGTCGACACGGCCATGACAGAAAGCGAAGAGCACCTCTTCACCGTAGCCGACAAATTCTGCCGGCAACTGCAAGGCATGATCGCCGCATCCGACAACTACGACACCGACCCGCTCATAGCCGAACGCATATCCAAAGGAGCCGCCTATCTTACGCCGCTGGCGGAAAAGTTAATGGAGCTGTCCCGCCGGCTATCGTCTCTTAAAGTAGACAACAAAGAGAGCGCTAAAGTTCTCAAAGACAACGCCACGGCTCTGTTCTTCATAATGCGCGGGAAAAAAATATACATGCGCGAACTGGGAGGCGGTTTCAGCGTGGAGGCATGGTTGCGCCGCAAAGCCTCGATAGAGCTATCCGGAGAGCAAAAGATACAGAAACCTGTCACCGCAACCAAGAGCAAACGTCCGGAGGGGCTCACCGATGCACAGGAGGCATACCTCAAAGAGGTGGCGCCGCTATTCTCCACCCTCGTGCTATGGCGAAAATCGAAAGCGGAGGAGCGGGATGTGCCCGTATACACCGTATTGGGACAACGCGGCGTGATAGAGATATGCGAGGAGTTGCCGCGCACCCCCGACGCCCTGAGCCGCATACACGGCATAGGCAAGGTATTCATGAGCCGCTACGCCTCAGAGATAATAGACATAGTATCCGATTTCTGCCGCGATACCGGCATAGAGGGTCCATCGTACGAGACAGAGCACAGACGCAAAAAGAATGACGCCGAAGCGGCTCGTGCCGAACGTCAGGCGGCGAAGGATGCCAAAGCGGCACAGATAGAGGCGGCACGCGAAGAACTCAAAGCCAAAAGACAGGCTGCAAAAGAGGCTAAGGAGGCGGAGAAAGAGGCTCGACGCGCGGCTAAAGCGGCCGAACCGTCTACATATCAGATAACGCTGGAGATGTACAGATCTGGCAAGAGCGCAAAGGAGATAGCCGACGAGCGCAATCTAAGCGTCGCAACCATATCCGGACATTTGGCCCGCTTCATCGAATCCGGGGATGTGTCGGTTTACGACTTCCTCGACCAGCCCATGGTCGACGAGATAATATCGGCCCTCAATACGCAAGAGTTCACCACACTAAGGGAGATATACGACTATTTCCTAGAGCGGTACTCTTTCGACGAGATAAAATATGTGCTTGCCCATAACAAACGACTGCGCGACACATCAATATAGCCACACTTAGCGGTGAGAACTGCTCAGCACCTCCCCGGACGAAAACGAAGCGAGTGGCATCCGCCTTATACACACATGATTGCGAGAGCAATTAAACACAAACTCCATTTCTCTCTACAGAGGTGGGAATACCAAACAAAATTAATGTATAAGGTCAGAACGTATTAAAGCCCCCGACACTAACCGGCTTACACAGTTAGTTATCTATCGCTTTATCCATATCAGGTTACTATCTCCTCCCGCTGTATCACCCTCTGTCTCCGTCCCGTACTCAACCCTGATACCGTATATATGTATCCATATCCTTATCGCCGCGTCCGGAAAGAGTAAGTACCGCCACATCGTCCTTTTCGAACGGTAATCTGCCCAGAACGGCGAGTGCGTGGGAGCTCTCCAAAGCGGGAACGATACCCTCCAGACGGGTCAGCTCTATCGCCGCCCGCAAGGCCTCGTCGTCGGTCACGGGATATGTCACGGACCTACACTGCTCCGCCATATGTGCGAAAAGCGGACCTACCCCCGGATAGTCGAGACCGGCGGAGATCGAGTACGGTTCTATGGCCACGCCTTTATCGTCCTGCATAACAAGGGTACGCGAACCGTGCAACACCCCCTCGCTCCCCAACGTTATAGTGGCCGCGCTCCGTCCGCTCTCTAAGCCCATACCGCCCGCCTCGGCGAGCACTATACTAGTCTCCTTGCGGTCAAGATAATGATATACGGTACCGGAGGCATTGCTACCGCCCCCGATGCAGGCTATAAGATAGTCGGGATAGTCGCGCCCCTCAAGCTCCTGCAGCTGTTTTTCTATCTCCTCGCTTATAACCGATTGCAGACGGGCCACCATGTCGGGATAGGGGTGCGGCCCCACCGCCGAGCCTAACAGATAGTAGCTCTCCGACGGATCGGAACACCATGCCCCCACCGCCGCGTCTACGGCATCCTTAAGCGTGGCGCCGCCCGACTCCACAGCCACCACCTCGGCCCCTAACATCTCCATCTTCTTGACATTGGCATACTGACGTTCGACATCGACACGTCCCATATATACGACACACTCCATGCCCATGAGCGCACACACCGTAGCCGTAGCCACCCCGTGTTGCCCCGCTCCGGTCTCGGCTATTATACGCCTCTTGCCCATGCTTTGGGCTATGAGGGCCTGACCTATGGCGTTATTGATCTTATGGGCGCCGGTGTGGTTGAGATCTTTACGTTTGAGATATATGCGACAACCGTACTTATCGCTAAGCCGTTCCGCCAAATACAGCGGCGAGGGCCTCCCTACATAATGGCGGAGCAACCTGTCGTAGTCTTTTCGGAAACCATCCGTCTCCATTATTTTCAGATAGGCTGTCTGCAACTCCTCTATGCAAGGCCTCAACTTATCGGGCACATACGCACCGCCGAAACGGCCGTAAAAGCCATTCTCATCTACATCGAATCTTTTCATCGCATCGTTTTTAACGTCCCCGTGCGGTCTGCCGTCTCACAGCCACATTTCACATGTCTCTCTCGGGAAATTCAGAAACAGATAAAAGACATGCGGCATATAGACTCCGCAGTGGACCGGTTAAACAAAAAAAGAGGCCTGACGCAAGTGCGACAGACCTTTCATATCATCATTATACGTGACAAGCCTTCGTCCCTTACGACCATCGAGGTTGTAAAGTACGCCAACGCCACATATTTGATAAATTCATTTTCATCGTGACAAATATATGATATTATTTTTTACCGGACAATACTTATCGGTCAAACCATACCGCATTTTGGAACAACTGAGGTGACAATAACCGGCTCGAGCCCTACATCATGTCCGGTTCGAAACACGGGTCCTCGAAACTTCTCTTACCCCCGAGAGTGAAACGCAGATATGTGATAGGCTTGCCCTCACCGAGAAAACGCGTCTCGTATGTGGTCTTTATACCGACCAATTCGGCGGGCAACTCCTCGCCGTGATTGTATATATCCGTGAGGGCCGTCTCTACGGGCAGTTCGTTGGCTTCGGCCACCGCTTTGCTGTAGAGATGCAGATGAAGCGAGTCGGTCTTGAGATTGACGGCTCCGTCAGGCTTCATGAACGATGCGTAACGCGAGAGAAAGAAAGGCGATGTAAGCCTCTTTTTGGCGCGCCCCTTTTTGAGCTGCGGGTCGGCGAACGTGATCCATATCTCGTCTACCTCTCCCTCGGCGAAAAACGAGTTTATGAACTCTATACGGGTACGCAGGAAAGCCGCATTGGCGATGCCGTCGTCGTTTACCGTCTTGGCGCCTCTCCACATACGCGCGCCCTTTATGTCTACGCCTATGAAGTTACGGTCTTCGTAAAGACGGGCCAACCCTACGGTGTACTCGCCCTTGCCGCAACCCAACTCGAGGATCACAGGATTGTCGTTACCGAAAAAATCTTCTCTCCATCTGCCTTTGAGCGGATGATCCTTTCCGAATATGTCATCGAACTCCGGCTGCACGAGACAACGGAAAGTCTCGTTCTCGGCGAAGCGTCTGAGTTTGTTTTTTCCCATCTGTGTATTATCTTATTATCACCCCTACGGCCTTTATATTCACGGTGCTTCCGTCGCAACGGAGCGTCATCAGATAGTTGCCGCAGCGTCGGAAACGGGCCGACTCCACGAGCCTGACCGTATGTTCGCCGCCCGGACCCGGATCGCCGTTAAGCGGAAGCGTGTAGTCGCATGAGGCGACCATACCGTCCGGGGTATTTATATCGAAAAAGACATGCAACGTATCGTCGAGAGGCAACCGCTCCGTAACCACCACCATGTCTATATCGACAACAGAAACGGTATCGTCGTTGAAGTAGCTGTAATACAACGGACCATCACTACCCCATCCCTCCATCGGTATGTCGTAGAAACGTTCGTAACGGTAAAGCTTACCGCACGAGGCGAGTACGACCGCCGATATCAGCAACAGAAACGGTCTCATCGCACTCAATCGTTACCGCCTCCCGTGGCTCCTCCTGCAGCGCCACCGTTACCGCCTCCTGGACGTCGTCTGCGACCTCCCTGTCGTCCCTGCGACTGTCCTCCGCGGGGCTCCTGACGCTGACCGCCTTCGCGCGGCTGTGTATTTTCACCGCGACCGGCCGTGCGCTCGTCGGGCCTGCGGCGTCCGCGACGCCCTCTGTCGTCGGCACGTGAGGCCTCCTCTTTAGGACGTTGTTCATTACGTTGCACGGTTTTATCGCCGTCGCCACGACGTCTGTCGTTATCTCCGCGGCGTCTGTCTCCATCACCCTGACGCCCCGACCGACCGCCTCTGCGACCATCGCGTCTGCTTTGCGATTTGCCGCCGTCGAAACGGGTGATGCTCTCCTCGCCGACTACATTTTTGAAATCGGGTTGCTCCTCTTTTGCAGACATATCCTGCGCCGACTGCAAGGTATCGGGCTTGACGCCTCTGCGGTTCATAGACATGATCTCACGCACCCTGCCGAGCGGTACGGTCACTATATTGACGGCGTTGTTCGGATCCGACGAAAAAGAAAGCTGTTTTTTGAATATGTCGCTCTTGACCAGATAATAGTTGCCCTCCAATGTCTCCAACGGAGCGTTTATGCGCGGAAATTCGCGACGGGCGTCTATGTAGGTGTCAACCTCGTAGTTAAGACAGCATTTGAGTTTGCCGCACTGTCCCGCCAACTTCTGCGGGTTGAGAGATATCTCCTGAAAACGCGCCGAATTGGTAGTGACAGACACGAAACCGCTCATCCATGTGGAACAACACAGCTCGCGGCCGCAAGAACCTATGCCGCCTATGCGACCGGCCTCCTGACGCGCGCCTATCTGTTTCATCTCTATACGGATGCGGAACTGTTCGGCGAATATCTTGATCAACTCGCGAAAATCGACCCTCTCGTCCGCTATATAGTAGAAGATGGCTTTCATCTTATCGCCCTGATACTCCACGTCGCCTATCTTCATATTAAGCCCCAGATCGGCGGCTATAACCCGCGAACGTATCATTGTACGATGCTCGAGCGCTATGGCCTCCTGCCATTTTACGATGTCGGCAGGACGGGCTTTACGGTATATCTTCTTGAACTCCACACCGTCCGAACGAAACCCGGTGCGTTTCATCTGTTTGGCTACCATGTCGCCGGTGAGGCTTACTATGCCTATGTCATGGCCGGGAGAGGCCTCCACAGCCACTATGTCGCCTACTTCGAGCCTTACATCCGAAGCGTTGCGGTAGAACCCCTTACGCGTATTCTTGAAACGCACCTCGAAGATGTCCCCCTCGCATGCCTCCGGTATATCGGCCAACCAGTCGTATTCGCCCAACTTATAGCATCCGCGGCACGCTTTAGCCGATGTGTCTTCTGGAGTATCGCCGTTACAAAAAGTGCAACCGCGTCCTACGTCCGTTTTATATTCTTTCATTACGACAGATACGAATTAATCATCCGCCTGCAGGGCCTTTACACGGCTTACACCGACACGTTCCACGGCATAACCTACCCTCGAGGCGACACTAAGGTATAATAATTCACAAAAGTAACAAAAAATAGCATACCTGCAAAAAGAGAGAAAACGCCGCATCTCCTTTGCGGAAATGCGGCGTTCATGCCATACGGCGTAACGTTACGGACTAGAACGGCAGATCGTCCACACCACCGTCCACCGTCTCTACCGAAGGTGTTTCGGGAACGGAAGCGGCATAACCGCCTGCAGACTGGTACTGTGTCGGCTGTGGTTGAGGCGCGGGACGCGACTGTGCCGGAGCACCGCCGCCGTAGTTATTGTCGTAGCTACTCATGGGAGCCGCAGGACGTTCGTTATCCGAACGGCGGCCCAAAAGGCGCAACTCGTCGACACTAACCTCAGTGCTGTAACGACGTATCTTGTTCTCATCTTCCCACTGGCGGGTACGTAGCTTACCCTCTACATATATCTGCGAACCTTTGCGCACATACATCTCCACCACGTTGGCCGTGCGGCGGCCGAATGTGAGCGTATGCCATTCGGTGTGGTCTTTCCACTCCTGTGTGGAGGGGTTATAGATGCGTTCGTTGGTCGCTATGTTGACACGAGCCATCTTGCCGCCGTCCTCGAATGTGCGCACCTCCGGATCGCTACCTACGTTACCTACCAATATTACTTTGTTTACCATATGATTGTTTTTAACGATATATCAGATTATGCAAATATAGCTATTTTATCAGTTAAAAAGAGTTTACATAACGATATTTTTCACCGCCCCTACGACAATATCCGTCATCGTTGCCGAAGAAGAAGTTGAAGCCCATGCGTAGCGACATACCGGACGTTTTGCGCAGATTGCCGGCAAGGGCGTACACGCTGGTGTCGCCGAGCATGAAGAATTGGAAATTACGGGTATTGGCCATTAGCCCTACGCCTATCGACACAGGGTCTACCCGTTTATGCGAAAGCGTGGCTATGGCCGAGAAACGGCCGTTATCCGTAGTGTATCTATAGCCGGCAGTAACGGCGTAATAGAGAGGCTGACGCATATTGAAAGTGCCGAGCAGGTCGAGCGACACCACATGGCGTTTATCGCCGCGCACATCGAATTCACCGCTGACGTTCACGGTAAGGGGCATCATACCCGTGTGAGCATATCCGCTGAGGGTGTCTAACTCCATGCAGTCGAGCAATTCGTGATATACCGAGTCGAGCATATCGTCGAAAGAGCTGGAACCGAATATCTCGTCTAAATCGCCGAAGCCGTCGAAGCGGTACTCCGCCGTTTCGGACGAATATATGCGCGAAGACGATTTGCCGGACCATCTAATGAAGCCGATGTCGGATATTGCGGCTCCTATGCGCCATCTGGCATCGTCCGAAGACCATGCGGCCCCTATGTCGAAAGCCGCTCCGGGACTGCTTGTAAGGTTAGACGGGTCGAACAGCTTGTCGCCGCCGAAATTTATATTTCCGCCCGTTATATCCACATCGCCGGTAACGGTGCTTCCCATTATGTTTTTCTCTATCCTGAAGCCTGTAGAGCGAGTATCTACCCGTGCCAGCCCCATTACATATTTGACGCGGCCGCCTACGCTCCAGTTGTCGTTTATACGGCGGCTATAGCCTATCGCCGTCTCGTTCCACGCGAGCATGTCGGCTTTCAGGGGTATGTCGAAACTACCGCTGTAGTCTATAGGGTTGTCGAATATGTAGCCCAGAAGCCCCGACGGATAACCGGTGCCTAACCCAACCCTCAGACGGTTGGATACGCTTATGAGGTTGTCTTCTCTGAAACGTATGCCGAAAGAGAATATATCGAGGCTGATATCCGTTCTGAAAGCCTTGTCTTTCATATCGCGCGCCAATGAGGCACCGTCGATATACCCGTTTTTGACGAGCGACCCGTACCCGAGCGAGGTGCCGACATTCAAGCCGATACTTCCTATCAACGGTATCGACATATAGGAGTGTTCGGGCATAATGGCCGGGTTGATGTATAACCGTTGCGGCGTTATGCCTGCGGCCGAGAGCATGTGGCTATCCTGTGCGCCGAGCGACAGAGTGCATGCCAAGGCTATTATGGTCAAAGCTATCTTCTTCATTTTCACCGGTTTGGGTTTTATTCTAAATCCAAATCGCCTTGTATTCCTATAGTTAGTCTAAGGTCGAGCGAGGAGCCTTTGTATATCTTGATATAACGCCTCTTGTCGGCATCGAGCGACGAAGCGCCTATCTTCAACCTTATCTTGCTTACCTGATCCATATTGTTTATCGTCTCGGCATCGAGTTCGGTAAGCAAATAGTTGTCCTGACTGAGCACCATAGGCTCTGTCTCGTCGGCAGGCAGATTGTCAGAGGTAGAGGGTATCACTATCGTCTCCTTTGTGAGACGCTTCTCATTGTCGTCGTAATCGACGCTGTAGAGATCGAGCGACAACGAGAGCGGGAATGTATTGGTGCCGGCTATGGCCATCACTGCGTTCTGCAATATCATTTCGGTACCGGCCATATCCACATCGTAAGAATCGTTGTACGATATGTTGCCGAACACACCCCACAACGGCATACCGAAACGTATGACGGTGCCTACGCGGCAGTTACGGTCGTAATAGTTGTCGACATCGGGTACCACCGTACCGGCGGGAGCCATCATATCGTCGTCCGTGGGATTGACAATGGCCTTTATCGACAGCGACACCTCTTTAAGATTCTTGTTTATTATCTGAGAGATACCGTCTCCGCTCTCCGTATCTTCATTGCTTATGCTTATAGACATGCGCCCCTCGTTGACAATATAGCGAGTGGTGTTATAACCGTCCTTGAGAAATATCCTGCGGCCGTTGCAGGTAAGGCTCTCGATTATCACACCCACGGGCAGACGGAAGCTGTTGTCCAGAACTATATCTATTTTGGGATCGACAAGGTAGATATCCTCTACATTAGACAGGAAACTGTTGGTGCCTTCGTCTATTTTTACGTTCGCAACAGTAGTGCTTATCTCCTTTCGTCCGAAATAACCGCGGGCAGAGAATATCTCCATATTAGAGAAGTCGACCTGCGCCTCCAGATTGCTTGAAGTATGCACCGTGCCGGCGTATTGCAACCGGAGCGCATTGCCGGTGGCCGGCTTTATGACGTATCCGTCGGACAGATTCACGCTCTGACCCGGTTTTATCGAGAGAGGACGTCCGCTTTCGTCGGTTATCTCCGCTACGGTACACGTCACGTCGCGTAACGCATCGTTAGCCGAGAAAGAGATGGTACCCCTGCTCAACGTCACCTCGGTGAGCCGCTCCGAGCCGGATACATCCATGTTGTAGGTCACAGTGGTCGACACGGGATAGTCGCCCGCGGACGACGACCCACCCGGAATAATGGGCGCCTTATTGTTTGCAGGGAAAGTAACGGACAGAATATCATCCAGATTATTATCGCCTATCAGATCGACAACCACACTGTCGGAGAGGACCATCACCCCCTCTTCGTCATAGCGTATCACCGAAGTGTCTATATCCGACAGCTCAAACAGACTCGCCTCGCTGAACTTTATGGTTCCCAACGACATAGAGGTGTTTATCCCGAGAGTGAGATTCTCGAAATCGTCGGCGACGTTGCACGAAAACAACAATGTCGATAGCGCACAAATAACAGCTATATCTTTTCTCATGGGTCATAGTATTTCCAGTGGCCGAAATCCGATACCGAACATTATCTTAGAACGGCATAAATACGACTTACAGGGTTAATTGCACTTATCCGTCTGCAAAGGTAATAATTGATAGCCCTATATACAATATCTATGTAGCATGAATAGATTCCGAAAAGACAAGAACCCGTTGAACAGACCTTGCAAACGCTAGTTCAGGACAAGACTAATTTCATATTATTACAACACAGCAACTTCCAGCAACCGCAGCGATACTAAGCACAGGCCGTAACCTACGGAGACCCGCACTGACTGTAAGCATAAGAAAAGCGTATATCGTATAGAATACAATATACGCTATAAAATCCCAATCGTAAAGAGGCCCTCAGTGCATGGATTTCGTCCGACCAAAGATGCGGCACTCGTCTAACCCGGGCAGAAAAGCCCCTTTACTTTTGCATCCCGTCGTCATCAGGCACCGACAGAGGATGCTTATCGTCCGGCCACTGTGTGGGTGTCATGTCGGTCTGCCATCCGCCTCCTAGGGCCTTGTACAGATCCACTAGAGCTATCTGATGGTCGCGAATGGCATTGCTAAGACCTATCTGGGCGTCGAAATAGCTTCTCTGGGCGTCGAGAACGTCGAGATAGCCTATGACACCGTTGATGTATTGCAACCGGGCAAGGTCGATATATATGCGCGAGGCCTGTTCGAGGGTGCGTTTGCTCTCGTAGGCGTCCAACCGTTTGTTGTAGGCCACGATGGCGTTGTTGGCCTCGTGGAACACCTCGAGCACCGTCTTTTTGTATCGTTCGGTCTCTTGCTCGTATGCGGCCTGTTGCGCTTTGTATTTTGCGCGCAACTTACCCCACGAAAATATGGGTGCGAGAATCTGCCCGCCCACGTAACCGTAAGGCGAACGCAGGAAATCGGCTATCTCGTTCTCCACTTCGAGACCGTAGGTGCCTGAAAAGCTGACCTTGGGGAACATATCGGTGTAGGCCACCCCTACAGCGGCATTGGCGCCCTTTAGTCTGTACTCGGCAGCACGCACGTCGGGACGTCTCTTGAGCAACTCCGACGGCAGGCCCACAGGCAACGAACCCGGCAACATGGTCTCCTCGAGCATCACCCCTCTGTTTATGTAATGCGGATACTCTCCCGCCAAAAGCGCGATCTCGTTCTCCTTAGCCGTCACCCTGCGTTCCAGCTCGGGGATAAGAGTGGCCGCCTTAGCCATCTCCACCTGCGCCTGACGATACGCGATCTCCGAAGTGAGACCGCCCTCGAACCTCAACTTGGTCTGCGTGACACCCTCCTGACGCGTGCGGAGAGTCTGTTTCACTATCGCCAGCTCGTTGTCGAGAGCCACCAACTCGAAGTAGGCAGTAGCCACCTCCGCCACGAGCGTCATACGCAACGCATGCCGTGCCTCCACCGACTGCAAATAGTCGTTAATGCCCTTTTGGCGAGCCCATCGCAGATTACCCCACAGATCGAGCTCCCACCGGAACTGCAGCTTGCCGTTATAGGTGGAGATCCTGTCGGGGTTGTGCCCTCCGTAATTGTCGACCTCGTAACCGGCCGACACATCGGCACCCACCGAGGGCAACAAAGCCGCCGTATTGACCCGCTGCAACTTCTGCAGCTCCTCTACCCTGCCGGCGGCAATAAGCATATCCTTATTGTTTTCCAGCGTCTTTTCGATGAGCTTTCGCAGGGTGGTATCGGGATATACCTCCCACCATTTCAGATCGGCGAACGACAACGAATCGGTCTCTTTGTCGGCTATAACAGCGGGGAGGTCCAACTCCGGACTCTTGTATTTGGAGCCCAGCATACATGAGGCGCACAATAGCGCGACCGATGCCATAATGGCGGCATTAACGGTTCTTACCATACTTCTTAACTCTTTTTAACCGGTCTTTGAGACGGTAGATCATAACGAAAAAGAAAGGTACGGACATTATCCCGAACGTTATCGAGAACAACATACCGAAGAATACCCCCGTACCTATCGACTGTCGGCTGGCCGATCCGGGCCCCGAAGCCAACACCATGGGCAACATGCCGAGAATGAACGCCAGCGAGGTCATAAGTATGGGGCGGAACCTGAGGCGCGAAGCATTGATGGCCGCGGTAGCCGCATCTACGCCGTTATCGACCTGCACTTTGGCGAACTCCACTATAAGTATGGCGTTCTTGGCCGCCAAACCTATGAGCATAACCAAACCTATCTGGAAATAGATGTCGTTGTCGAGCCCGCATATCCACGTACCTAAGTATGCGCCCAAAGCGGCCACGGGAAGCGAGAGTATAACGGCCACGGGCACCGACCAGCTCTCGTACTGGGCCGCAAGGAACAGAAAGACGAACAGGAAGACGAGAGCCATGATAAAACCGGTCTTGCCGTCGGCCTTCTTCTCCTGATAGGAGAGGCCGCTCCACTCCACGCCTATATCGGAGGGCAGGTGATTGCGTACTATCTGCTCCATCACCCTCATGGCCTCGCCGGAGCTGTAGCCCGGGGCCGCCTCGCCGCCTATCTTGGCCGCGGTGAACATATTGAACCTCGTTATGGTACCGGGGCCGGTGGTGTAATCGGTATTACCGAGCGATGTGAGCGGTATCATGGTACCGCCGCCGGCCTTTACGAAGAAGAGGTTGATGTCTTCCCTGTCTACGCGATACGGAGCCTCGGCCTGTATATACACTTTGTATATGCGGTTGAACATGTTGAAGTCGTTGACATATACCGAGCCGGTGTAGGCTTTCATGGTGGAGAATATGTCGGTCATAGGGACGCCGAGCATCTTGGCCTTGTCGCGGTCTATATCGAAATACAGCTGCGGTATGTCGGGTTGCAACGACGAATAGACATCCGCCAGCTCCTTACGCTCCGAGGCATAATGCAGCAACGTGTCGACGGCTCGGACCAAATCGTCGTAAGAGGCTCCGCCCCGGGCCTCCAACTGCATTTCGAAACCGCCGGAGGAGCCGAGCCCGGGAATGACGGGCGGCGAAGTGACATATACTTTCGACTCGGGATATTCGCGGAGCTCGTTTTTGATCTCCTCCGTTATCTCTTTCAGCGATATATCCTTACGCTCGGTCCACGGTTTAAGCACCACCGTTATCTCGCTACTGCGGCTCTGGTTGCTCCCGACGCGGGGGCTTGTACCGGTGACATCCAGCAGATAATCCACCTCGGGACGTGTGGCCAGATAATCCATAGCCCTACGGGTAACCTGTCGCGTCCTCTCGAGGGTCGACCCCTCCGGCAATTCGAGCTCCACTTTGAAATTACCTTGATCCTCGGCGGGCATGAAACTCGAGGGCATAAGCCTGTTTACGAGAAATATCGCCACGAGCACCATACCGAACGCGGCTATGACCCGTTTGGGATTACCGAACGTGCGGCTTATTATCTTAACATACTTTTTATTGCCGATGTAGAGCCATTTGTTTATATGACGGAAAACCACGTTCTTTTTCTTGTGCTTATCGGCCGGACGGAGCACCAACGAACACATGACCGGGCTTAACGTCAACGCCACCACGGTAGATATGAGCACCGACACCGCTATGGTTATGGTGAACTGGCGGTAGAGCTGTCCGGTGATGCCGCTAAGGAAGCTCACCGGCACGAATACGGCGCAAAGCACCAGCGAGGTGGCTATGATGGCGCCGGTAAGACCGCTCATGGCCTTTTTGGTGGCCTCGTACGGGCTAAGGTTCTCCTCCTCCATGATTCGCTCCACGTTCTCCACCACCACTATGGCATCATCCACCACTATACCTATGGCTAATATAAGACCGAGCAACGTAAGCAGGTTGAGCGAGAAACCGAATATCAGCATGAAACCGAAGGTACCTATCAGAGATATGGGCACCGCCACTATGGGTATGACCGTGGCGCGCCAGCTCTGCAACGACAGATACACGACAATTATGACGAGGATGAGAGCCTCGAAAAGGGTCTTGTACACCTCGTGTATGGAGTCGGCTATGTATTCGGTGGCATCGAGGGGTATCTCGTAGCCTATACCCTCCGGGAAACTCTTGCTGAGCTCGGCCATCTCTTTCTTGACATTATCGGCCACCTCCATGGCATTGGCCCCCGGAAGCATGAATATACGCAAAATGGCGGCGTTGCTACCGTTCATACCGCTCTCGGTGGTGT
Source organism: uncultured Rikenellaceae bacterium (assembly GCA_910588925.1). GTDB lineage: Bacteria > Bacteroidota > Bacteroidia > Bacteroidales > Rikenellaceae > CASDZP01. The sequence goes on along the minus strand of CAJURV010000010.1, from coordinate 20,601 downwards.
ACGACGAGGCCTCTAACGACACCCGCGCCACATCGCGCAGACGTATTATGGAGCCGTCGGGATTGGCCCTCACCACTATCTCCTCGAACTCGGCAGGCTGCGACAGACGTCCCTGCGTTATTATGGGAATGGTTATGTCGACACCGGTAACGGGCTGTTGTCCGAGCACCCCGGCAGCCGACTCGCGGTTCTGGTCTTTTAGGGCCGCCTGTATATCGGCCACGGTGAGGCCGAAATTTGAGAGGCGGTCGGGCTTGAGCCATATCTGCATGGCGTAGTAACGGCTGCCCACGTTGCTTACGCGGCCTACTCCGGGAACGCGTCGTATCATGTCGAGCACGTTCATGGTGGCGAAGTTGGAGAGATATATCTCGTCGAACTTGGGATCGTCCGAGGTAAGCGCTATGGTAAGCAACTGGCTCGAGGCCTGTTTGTCGACCGATATGCCGTTCTGTATCACCTCGGCCGGCAGGCGCGACTCGGCCAACTTGACACGGTTCTGTATCTCTACGGCGGCAAGGTCGGCATTGGTCTCTATGTCGAAGGTGACAGTGGCGGAGAAACCGCCGGAGTTGGAGCTGCTCGACTCCATGTATATCATGCCGGGGGTGCCGTTGAGCTCCTGTTCTATGGGTGTGGCTACGGCCTGCGAAACGGTAAGGGCGCTGGCGCCGGGATAACTGGCGCTGATCTTTACCGTAGGAGGGGTAATTTGCGGGTACTGATCGACGGGAAGCATCGTCAGACCTATGATGCCCACTATGACTATCACGATGGAGAGCACCATCGAGAATACGGGGCGGTCTATGAAGAAGTGCGATTTCATCTCTCTAAAGGATTTTCCGAAGATGGTTCCTGTGCATTAATTCGATGCGGCATCCGCATTCACGACAGTGTCGACACTCTCGGTGGCCACAGTCATGGCATCGTCGTTATCCGGAGCTACCTCCACCACTCTCACCTCCATACCCGGGGAGAGCTTGTGATAGCCCTCTATGACGACCCTCTCGCCGGTGGCCAAACCTCGTTCCACCACCACGTTGTTTCCTATCTCGGGACCTAACTCTATGAACCTTTTCTCTACCTTGTTATTAGGACGCACCACATAGACGTACGCTCCGCCCTTCTCTATGACCAGCGACTTTACGGGCACCGTTATGGCGTTCTGACGCACGTCGAGCAGGAGTTTAACACGTGTGAACTGACCCGGGAGCAATACGTAGTCGGGATTGGGAAGCTCCGCACGCACGGAGAACGTACCGGTCTTGGGATCTACCTGCGGCTCGGCGAAATCGACCAGACCGCGTTCGGGATATACCGAGTTGTCGGCGAGGGTAACGGTGATATAGGGGTCCCACGAACGGGTGGAATCCTTATGACCCAGATTGACGTTACGCTCCTTGCTTCGCAGATAGTCGAGCGCAGTCATGCTGAAATCGACCCTTACGGTATCGCTCTTGACGACGGTAGCCAGCAACGATTGTGCTCCGGGCCCCACCAAAGTACCCAAGTCGACGTTACTCTGGCTTACATGACCCGATATCGGCGAACGAACCGTGGTATAGCTAAGCTCCATTTGCGCTTGCGTAAGGTCGGCCTTGCTCATCGACACCGAAGCCGTGGCCGACTCGTAGGTGGCTATGGCGTTGTCGAGGTCGAGCTGGCTGGCAGCGTTCTGCTCGTATAGCGGACGTATGCGGTCGAGGTCGCGTTTGGCTTTCAATGCCAGCGCCTCGTCCTTTTTCAGCTGTGCGGCAGCCTTATCGGCCTTGGCTTTATATATGCGAGGGTCTATTATGAAAAGCACCTGATCTTTAGTCACGTACGTACCCTCGGCGAACGTCATCTTCTCGAGGTAACCCTCCACACGGGCGCGCACCTCCACGAACTGACGGGCACGTATGCGTCCCACGTATTCGCCGTATATCTCCACATCCTGAGTGGTTACGGGCACCGCATTGACCGTGGGGTAAAAAACGGTCTCCTTATCGGGTCTCAACAATAGTACGATAACTGTTATAACGGCAGCCGACAGTATTACGGCTCCTATTAAGATTTTCTTTCTCTTCCGGGTCATATTCATAGGTTAGTTAAGAGACTGAAATATTTACTTACAATTATCGCGCCAAACAACGCGACAACATTCCATTATTCACGACAATAGTCAGGTATAACAGTGATAATCACACCGTTTATGTATTGAAAATTTATTTCCTTTCAGTAAATATACGCAATATCTCTCCAGCCCACAACACCACCGACGTGGCTCCGGCTATTATGGCCCAATCCAGAAGTGCGAGCGGAGTGACGCCGAACATCTTGCCTCCGAACGTAACTATGGCCCATTGTCCGAAGAGTATCGCCGATATGGTAATCAGAAATCCGGTACTGTCACGCAGGCGATAGAATGCCGACCGCCCCGTAGCGAACGCTTTGGCGTTGAACATGTTCCAGAACTGCATCATGACGAATACGGTAAAGAACAGCGACAATTCGTATGGACTCAAGCCTTGCGGCTCACCGGTGAAATTGAAATAATCGGCCGCCATGCCCGCAAGAGATATCTGCGTCAACGAGGTTATATCGTTATACTTGAAATATTGCAACAGACCGAAAAGGAACACCACGAACGCAAGCCCAACCATAATCATATACCTGCCCATGACAGGAGTTATTATATAGTCGGACGGCTTACGCGGCCTCTCTCTCATCACATGGGCGTCGGGCGGGAGCGATGCCAGAGCCAGAGCGGCGAACGTATCCATTATCAGATTGACCCACAACATCTGCGTCACCGTCAGCGGCGATTCCGTTCCTAAAAACGAACTTATAAGCACTATAAGACAGGCTGCAATGTTTATTGTCATCTGAAAAAGGATGAAACGCTGTATGTTCTTGTAGAGCGAACGGCCCCACATAACTGCCTTGGATATGCTGCCGAAAGAGTTGTCTATTATGGTTATATCGCTGGCCTCTTTGGCAACGGCAGTACCGTCGCCCATAGAGAGCCCCACTTGCGCGGCTTTGAGGGCAGGGGCGTCGTTGGTGCCGTCGCCGGTGACCGCCACCACATGGCCCCTGCGCTGCAGGGCGGCAACAAGGCGCCTCTTATCCATAGGACGTGCGCGCGAAACTATCTTCAGCCGCGACGCCCTATCCTCCAGCTCTCCGTCGCTCATGGCAGCCAGCTCCGGCCCTGTCGTGAATTCGACATCCGATGCGTCGTCTTCCAGCAACCCTATCCTACGTCCTATCTCACGGGCGGTACCCGGGGTATCGCCCGTAACTATCTTGATATCTATACCGGCATCCATGCACTCGCGCACCGCATCAGGCACCTCATCGCGTACGGGATCGGATATGGCCGCTACACCGAGAAAGACGAGCGGATCGGGGGTCAGTCCGCTGTCGTCTATGCCGTTATCATCATCCCTTAACCTGCGAAAAGCGAAGCCGAGAGTGCGCATGCCCTGACTCTGATAACCGCGCAAACGCTCCTCGACACTCTTCCGCAGAAGAGCCAACGGGCGGTCGCCCTCGTCGGTAAGGACACTGTCGCAAAGCGACATCACTATCTCGGGAGCACCTTTGACATAAAGTATGCGTCCGCCCGCCGACGATCTCACCACCGTAGCCATATATTTGCGCTCGGTAGAGAAAGCGAGCTGATCTACGACACCGGCCTGTTCGCGCAAACCCATATAGTCCGCTCCGCGACTATGCAACCACAGCAATAAAGCCCCCTCGGTGGGATTGCCGAGAACCTTGGGTGCCGCCGGATCGGAGAGGTCGAGAAAAGCCGTGGAGTTTACGGCGAAGCCTTCGTTTATAAGATCGTCGGAGTGCGAGAAGAAGCACGTGTCGTGTATGCGCATCTGATTGCGCGTGAGGGTACCGGTCTTGTCGGTACATATAACCGTAGCTGCTCCCATGGTTTCGCACGCGTGCATCTTGCGGACGAGATTGCTAGCCGACAACATCCTCTTCATACTCAACGCCAGCGACAGAGTGACGCTCATGGGCAGACCCTCCGGCACAGCCACCACAACTACCGTAATGGCTATCATAGCCGTGGATAGAAGATAGTTGCCCAAATCGAGCCACTCGAAGCCGACATCGGCATGAAGATAGGTTGCCAAACGGCCTACTACTATCAGCACTGCAACGGCATAGCTACCTTTCGTTATCATGCCGGCCAAACGGCGCAGCTGCACCACCAACGGCGTCTCGACACTACTGTCTATCCTCGCCCCCTCGTACACCTTGCCGTACTCCGTAGCGTCGCCCACGGCCGTCACGCGCATGGTGCCGTGACCGTCCACCACAGTAGTGCCGCGCATCACATGATCGGTAGGATAAGTGGCCTCCGCATCGCGTTCGTCCGGATCGACGCTCTTGTATGCCATAGGCTCGCCGGTGAGAGTCGATTCGTCCACATTCATCGACACTGAATCGAGCAACAGGCCGTCTGCGGGTATCTCCTCGCCGGTACCCAGCACGATTATATCGCCAACCACCACCTCATGCTTGGCTATCTGCGATATATTGCCGTTGCGGATAACCTTGACGGGGGTGTCGTCGTCCACCTTATTGAGTATCTCGAACTTCCTCTCCGCACTCACCTCGAAACAGAAACCTACCACCGTAGCCAGAATAACAGAGGCCAATATTCCGGCAGGCTCCAGAAAAACATCGCTATCGTGCGACAATACGAAATATTGGTAAAACGCCACCGCTACCGAGAGGGCCAAGGCCACCAACAATATCACTATGATAGGGTCGGTGAATTTTTTCAGAAACTGTCGCCATAGCGGCTCCCTTTCCGGCGGAGTGAGAATGTTATCGCCGTGCAGACGTCGGCTCTCCGACACTTCGGCGTCGCTAAGACCACGGTAGTGTTTGTGCATTTGTTCCATATCTGTCGTTGTGTTCGGCCCGGGACAACACCTCTACGGCCTACTTTATAAAGCGGCGTAAAGTTAATCCTTTTTATGGAATTATACCGGAATATATGTCGGATGATTGTCGCAGGCATTCCGCGACTACTCGCCCGTAACAACAAGGGATGAAACCCGCGAAGTGACGTACAAGCGTGAAGATATAATAAGATAAACGAATACTGTTTTCTCTCGCTTACATACGCACCGCTAAGTGCCCACGGTTCCGAGAGCGGAACAGGATTAAATGTCGATAGCTTCTAAGGGACCGAGCAGGAACTATCCTGTGAATCGTCACAAAACCGATCTATTGCCTAATGACATACGCCGGACTTCAGTCGGACATGTCAAATGCTTCAGCAAGTAAATAGCTAATGCCCCACGAGGCGCTACCATCGCGGAATACGCCCGGGTAATGCAACGATTATGGCTTATGGCTCGAAATTTGCAGATTCCCATTCGGAATATACAGGGAAAGGATTGACGGCCGCGTAATTGGTAAGATCTTTGGTTCTGAAAAGGAAGTTTTGATGTCCGTTGGTGAGTGCGATATATCCGGCTTTCACGATATAGTTATAACGGGTGGCCTGCAATACCGTATCGCGGGTGATGCGCACATCGGCCGCCTTGCACTCTACCAGGAGACGTGGTGTTCCGTTACGGCCATACACCACTATGTCGGCACGATACTCTTTGCCCAAGGCTCCTTTGAATTGCTGTTCGACGGCGATCAGCTCCGGGGGTACGCCTTTGTCGAGCGTAAGAAACAGGATGAATGTCTGCCTGACATGCTCTTCGGGAGTATATACGACCCACTTTTTACGCAATGGGTCGAATACCTCTCGTTTGCCTTCGACTTCTCGTAATTTGAGGTCATGCTTATTGTTCATTAGGCAATCGTTTAGCAGTATTTATAGAACGGTACACGCACTTTCGCGCACCTAATATAAAACAAAGATATTAAAAAGTGTTAGAAATGGAAAAAAAGAGATATTCGGAACAAATATTTCAGGAATCGCTGGAATACCACAGAGCCGAACCCAAAGGCAAAATAGCCGTTGTGCCGACCAAACCGGCATCGACCCAACACGACCTGTCTATGGCCTACACACCCGGTGTAGCGGCCGTTTCGTCAGCCATAGCCGACGATGCCAATGCGGCATACACCTACACGGGAAAAGGCAATCTCATAGCCGTCATATCCAACGGCACCTCGGTGCTCGGATTGGGTGACATAGGCCCTCTGGCGGCCAAACCGGTGATGGAGGGCAAGGCACTGCTCTTCAAGGTGCTCGCAGGAATAGACGGATTCGACATAGAGGTGGATGCCGACGGGGTGGATGCGTTCGTAGACACGGTCGTCAACATATCCCCCACTTTCGGAGGCATAAACCTCGAAGATATAAAAGCTCCGGAGTGTTTCGAGATAGAACGCAAGCTGAAAGAGCGTCTTAACATACCCGTCATGCACGACGACCAGCACGGCACGGCCATCATAACGTCGGCGGCACTCATAAATGCCCTCGAGATAGCCGGCAAGAGGGCGGACGCCATACGTCTGGTAGTCAACGGGGCAGGAGCGGCGGCAATAGCCTGCACAAGGCTCTACAAAGCGTTAGGGGTAAAACCCGAGAATATTGTCATGTGCGACAGCCGCGGCGTGATAAACCGCAAAAGGAGCGTATTATCGGCCGAAAAGCTCGAGTTCGTAACCGACCGCGACATAGACACGCTCGAAGAGGCGTTGGTAGGTGCCGATATGTTTCTCGGCGTATCTCGTGCCGATATACTCTCGGCCGACATGGTGCGCACGATGGCGCCGGACCCCATAGTCTTCGCCCTCGCCAATCCCGACCCGGAGATCGACTACCGAACGGCCAAGGAATCGCGCGAAGATCTGATTTTCGCCACCGGACGCAGCGACTATCCCAACCAAGTCAACAATGTGATAGGGTTCCCCTACATATTCCGCGGAGCACTCGACTCGGGAGCGACCGTTATAAACGAACAAATGAAGATAGCCGCCGCACGCGCCATTGCCGAACTGGCTAAAAAACCGGTGCCGCAATGCGTACGCAAGGCTTACGGCATAGAGAACAGGCTGGTGTTCTCCCGCGATTACCTCATTCCCAAACCTCTCGATCCGCGCCTGTTGCCGAAAGTGAGCGGGGCGATAGCCCTCGCCGCGGAACAAAGCGGCGTAGCCACCACCCCCATACGCGACTACAGACTATACGAATCGCAACTATCCGCAATGAAACGACCGTTGTAGATCACTTTAAAAAAGCACCGCCAACCCGCGGTGCTTCTTTATTGGCACAGAAGTTGCAAATAGTATTTCGAACCGCAACGGTGCGGAAGTTAAACCATAAAACCATGAGAGTTATACAGACCATAATATTCGCGATACTCAGTCCGATAATATTACTGATATTAGGAATATTTCTGATTGCAAAGAGAATGATGCCCCCCAAAGAGGAGGTGGTGCCGGTAAAGGTATACAGAACCGTTTCCGGAAGAGTCGTAATAAGACAGAATGTGGCCGAATTGCGTAGACGATAGTATAATAAGCATTCGCAAGGATCGGGTCATGAACCGCCTTGCCTCCCGACACTTAGCTCCCGCATTCGGTAACAGTCCTCTATAATGCCGTTCCCTTGGTATGGAATGCAGGCAACACATCCCCTTTTAACGCCGCAAGCATACACAATTACACCGTGAAGCGTACTTTTGCAGGCTCCATCCGCAAAGACCCGCTTTACGATTGGCTCTATAGTATTTAGCTTTAGCAATATGCACCTTTCTTATACTCGAGTCCCGGACCCGCACAGGCTCCGGGCCACGCTTCATATAGCCGTAGCTACAGGAAAACAACTGTGTACAGCTATTATAATTTAGCTTTATCCTAACTCGCGTTATAATAAATCATCCCTCCAAAGGCATAAAAAGCGTCCCGGAAGGAGACCCTCCGGGACGCTTACCTAAAAAATCATACGGGTAATTAAACGATACCCTGTTCTACCATAGATTTGGCCACTTTCATAAAGCCGGCCACGTTGGCGCCTTTCATGTAGTTGATATAACCGTCGGCTTCGGTACCGTACTCTACGCAGGCATTGTGAATACTCATCATGATGTGGTGCAGTTTGGCATCCACCTCTTCGGCGCTCCAACCGAGCTTCATAGAGTTCTGCGTCATTTCCAGACCCGATGTAGCGACACCACCCGCATTGACAGCCTTACCGGGACCGTACATTACACGAGCCTTGATGAACGCGTCGATAGCCTCGGGGGTACAACCCATGTTAGATACCTCGCCTACGCATATCACACCGTTAGCCAACAACTTGGCAGCATCTTCGCCGCCCAGCTCGTTCTGTGTGGCGCAAGGCATGGCTATGTCGACCTTGACCTCCCAAGGTTTGGCGCCGGGGACGAACTTAGAGCCGGGGAACTTCTGCGCATAGGGAGCGACCACGTCGTTGTTAGAGGCGCGAAGCTCGAGCATATAGGCGATCTTCTCTGCATTGAGACCGTCGGGATCATATATATAACCGTCGGGACCGGAGATCGTCACGACCTTAGCTCCCATCTCGGTGGCTTTGGTGGCCGCACCCCATGCAACGTTACCGAAACCGGAGATGGCGACTACCTTGCCTTTTATATCCATGCCCTTGTCCTGAAGCATTCTGTTGACGAAATATACTGCACCGAAACCGGTAGCCTCGGGACGTATAAGCGAACCGCCGTAAGTCATGCCCTTGCCGGTGAGCACGCCGGTATTCTCATGGGCGAGCTTGCGATACATGCCGTAGAGATAGCCTATCTCACGCGCACCTACGCCTATGTCGCCGGCAGGAACGTCGGTCTCGGGACCTATGTAACGCCACAACTCTGTCATGAACGCCTGACAGAAACGCATCACCTCCGCGTCGGACTTGCCTTTGGGGTTGAAATCGGAACCGCCTTTACCGCCACCCATGGGAAGCGTGGTAAGCGCGTTTTTGAAAGTCTGCTCGAAACCGAGGAACTTGAGAATGCTCAGATTGACGCTCGGGTGGAAACGGAGACCGCCTTTGTACGGACCGATGGCATTGTTGAACTGCACACGATAGCCGATGTTGACCTGAACCGTGCCGCGATCGTCCACCCAAGGCACCTTGAATGTGAAGATACGGTCGGGCTCTACGATGCGTTCCGCGATCTTGTTGGCTTCGAACTCAGGGTGCTGGTTGTAGATCTCCTCTATAGAGAGCAACACTTCGTGCACCGCTTGCAGGAACTCTTTCTCGCCCGGATGGCGTTTCTCGAGCTCAACCATAAAATTTGATACGTTCATAACGATATGTTTTTTAAGTTATGTTTTTCCTATAACAACACTCAAAGGTATAAAAAAATATCGTACAACACACCGAATAGATGTTAATTTTTAACAAAAACAAAACTATCGTGTTGAAAATTGTTCACTTTGAAGCAGACAGTCCCATTCGGACGGTCGTGTATCGGTTTTTACTATTAATGTAGCACTACCGACTTAAAACTGATACGAAGAGTGGAATTAAGACTACGGTCGGCGGAAACATCCCCAGCGGAGATCCGATCTACTACCTGCCAGACGATATTTAATAACGTCAAACTCTGCCTGCCGCAAGAGCCGGATATTCCGGCACCGCGATGTATCGAACGACCGTTACTCCGCACCTTGCGCAACAAAATCCATATTCTTAAGGTGAGTGTAATAGCTCTGATGATATGCCTTTGCCAAAGAGTCGGCCCTACGCATAACGGGACTTCTGCGGTCGAGAACGTTGGAGTGTTCGAGCGAATCTATCTTGTAGTCGTACGCGGCGGTTATGTTACGGCCGTCGAACAGATAGGCGAGCGAATCGGTTATGAACAGATAACGCTCGTTATAGTAGTTGGTAGCCATGGCGGGACGGTCGGGCTCTCCGAGCACGTCGCGACCGAATGCGAAATAGGGCTTGTCATAACCAAGAAGCCCCAATAACGTTGGCATAATATCGAGCTGACCGGTAACTCCGTCATGCACCCGTCCCCCGGCGAGAGGGTCGTATATGAAATATATTATGGCACTGCTACCGGTGGCGGTGCGTGTCTTGTCGGCATATATCTCGCTCGACACATGGTCGGCGCAAAATACGAACAGGGTATTATCGAACCACGGCTGTGTGCGGGCGTGATCGAAGAAACGCCTTACGGCATCGTCGGTGTAGGCCACGCACGGATGTTCCTTGGTGAAACCCTCCGGAGCGTCGAAATCGTCGGGCACAATAAACGGATGGTGCGACGAGAGCGTGAACACCGAAGCGAAAAAAGGTTGCGGCAGAGTGTCTATGACACGTGCCATGTAACCGAGGAACTGACGGTCGCGTATTCCCCAGAAGCCGTCGAAGTCTCCGGTGCCGCACTCCGCTTCGTAATCCTCCTGCGTGTGATGGTTCTCCACCCCTATATGATTGCAGAAAGCGACGAAACCCATAGAGCTTCGCGGCGACCCGCAAAAAAAGTCGGTACGGTAGCCCTCGCGCGACAAAAGCGCCGGCAGCCCGTCTATGCGACCCAATGCCTGCGGTGTCAACACGAACGGAGTGACATACGAAGGTATGGAGGCCATTATGGACGGAAGTGCGTCGATAGACTTACGGCCGCCCGAATATGCGTTGGCAAACAGTAACGAATGCTCCATGAGCGAATCGAGAAACGGAGTGTAGCCGCCGTTATCGTATAGGCCGGGATTGAGAAATGCCGAATGCTCGCGACTGAAGCTCTCCAACACGAAGAGCACTATGTTTCTGCGGCTCATGCCACCAGTCGCCGAGGGAGCGTGATATGGAGAGAATATGGAGTCGCAAACCTCGGAGGCGAAAAACTCTGTCACCTCCACCGTTTTATTCCCCATAGTGCGTATCACGCAGAACGGATTGGAGAGCACCAGCGCTGACTGTGACGGCGACGATACCCACTCGGCCGCATTGCTCAAAGTTATGGGACGCGTGGTACGGGTATAACCGCCGCGTATAGCGCCCACCGACAGAAAAACAGCCAACGCCAATAAAACGGTGTTGACCGTATAGAAAACGACCGGACGTCTGAACTCGGTAGAGGGATCTACCTTAATGCGACGGTACGCCGCCACCATTCCCATTATAAACAACAAGGCCAAAGCTATCACCAGTATGTTTTCGCCCAATGCCTGCAACACTATCGCACCGTTGTTATCGCCGTCGCGCAGAAAGTGAAGATCGTCGAACGTGAACCGTTTACGTGCACCGCGGAAATATACGGCATCGGCCATATTGAGCACTACGGTCACCACGGCCGGAAGAAACCACACCACGAACAGCAAGGCCTGATAGGAACGGCTCACGCGGCACCTCAACGGCAACAAAGACAAAAACATGAAAAGCGAAAAGGCATAACACACCGACGCCGAATCGAACCTGAGCGAACCGGAAGCTATGTTCCAGAAGTCGCCGGCATCCACAGGCCCGAGCATATCGGCATTGACCGCAAAGAACACTATGCGGCAGAGAGCCAGCGCTACATACACCACGGCTATACGCGCTACGGTCACAAAGAAATTATTTCTCATCGCATCTCCTTTCTCCTGGCGGGCCATTGCATTATAGCTACCGCAACTACGGTTACCACTATACCTGCTACAGTCTGCACGTTGGGACTCTCTCCGGGCAGAAGGGCCCAACTCATAACCACCCCTACTACAGGAACCACGAACTTGCGTATATTCAACTCCGACACCTTTATGCCCGGACGCGACAACAGATAATACCAGATGGAGAACCCGGCGGCAGGAATTATCGCCAACCAAAGCACCGCGCCCCAGAAACGAAGCGGATAGCCTGCACTAAGATCGGGCTTCTCCACAACGAGTGCCGTCAGAAACAACAACACCCCGCCCGTGAAGTTGGCGAAAGAGGTGAGCATGACCGGGTGTATCTTATTATCGCTCTTAGCCACCATTATGTTGGTATAGGAACCGGTGATATTGCTGCACAGAAGCAACAATATGCCGACATAGAACGAACTGCCGGCCTCTCCCTCCCCTCCTTTGCTTACGCTCAGGAATACCACACCGGCAAGACCGAGAGCCACCGCCACCGACTTGCGCAACGTGAACCTGTCGCCCGGCATGGTGAGATGGGCCATCAGGGCGACGAACAGAGGCCCCATACCCGTTATTATGGCCGCCACCGCTCCCGGCACCTTATTGAGCCCCATGAAAAAGAGACCGTATTGCATATAGGTCTGCATAAGACCGAACACCAACATGAAACGCCAATGGCGCAAAGCACTCTTTATGTCTACCCGCATTACGAGCAACACCGGCATCAACAGCAACCCGGCCAACGTAAAGCGTATGCCCGACAATGTAATGGGCCCCGCATAAACGAACCCTATCTTGGCTCCCGCGAAGGCCGACCCCCAAAGAATACACGCTATGAGAGCCAGCATCTCGTATCTGAGCCCGAAACCGGGTTTGAAGTGCTTTATATTCATCAGATCAACAGCTATTTATTTCTTTGCGAGGGGGTTTTCCAATTCGGCTTTATCTCTCCGATTTTCGCGCCTGTCCAACCACAAAGCTCCTTCTTCAAAACCACGACTTCACCCGAAGCCGCAAAATGGGTTCGAAGCGCTCCGAATCCATACTAACGGCCTCATCGAATAGGCCCCGAAAAAGGGAGTGTGTCTGCTCTTTCCGGGAAATATACCGAGATATAAAGCGCCTACCCCGGAAAGACTCGCAAGGGACACAAACGAAAAAACGTCATTTTTATGATTGAGTACGTCTTTAAGGCGTAGTCATCATAAATAAGGAAAAACCTCCACGTTTAGCCATGTTCATGAGCTTTGCGAACTCGTCTACCTGCACGTGTTTGTCCATGCTTACCATAACTACTGGTTTTTCCACTCCGGCGAACCGTTCTTTGAGCATGGGCTCGAGTTGTTCGTAGTTTATGGGATTGCCGTCTATGAAATATTCGAGCTTATCGGTTACCGTAACGGTGGTAGTGGGTTTGTCGTCGACACGACTGGCGCCCTTGGGCAACATTATCTGCAGGGCGTTGGTATTAACCATCGTCATAGCCACCATAAAGAATATGATGAGCAAGAACATAAGGTCGGTCATAGACGCCGAACCGAACGACGTCTCCACCTTAGAGCCTCTCTTGATAGCCATTACTCTACTGGATGGTTAAGTATATCCATGAACGCGATAGAGTTGGCCTCCATACGGAAAACCACCTTCTCTATACGCTGAACCAAGAAATTATAGCCGAAATAGGCCGGTATGCCGACAATAAGACCCGCCACTGTCGTAACCATGGCCGTGTACATACCGCTCGACAACAGACTGATATCTATGGAACCGCCGGCCTGCGCCATATTCATGAAAGCCTCCACCATACCGAGCACCGTTCCGAGGAAACCTATCATGGGGGCCCCTCCGGCTATAGTGGCGAGGAAAGGAAGATTGTTCTCGAGCTTCGACACTTCGAGATTGGCTACATTCTCTATTGCCGAGTGAATATCCCCCAGCGGACGTCCCAGATGCTCTATACCCTTCTCCACCATGCGCGCGGTAGGCGAATTGGTACTCTTGCACAGCTTGACGGCCTGCGACACCTTACCCGAATACATCAGCTCGCGTATCCTGTTCATGAAACCCACGTCGGTGGATGTAGACCTGCTTATCACTATGAAACGCTCCACGAAAATAAATATGGCGATACCCATCAGAATGGCGAGCGGTATCATCAACCAACCGCCGGCCAATATAAGATCGCCCAAACCGACGCTCTCGGGAGCCTTGACAGCCATATCCGAGGAGGTTTGCATCAATGTCGAAAACATATCGTTATTTTTTAGTTAATCGTTAAAAAAGCGCGACACCGACATATCGTCGGCCGCCGGAGCCGGATTTATCCGTCTGCAAAGATAATCAAGCCGAGAGCAATAGCAAACCCGACATTTACAGGAGCAGCTACGGAATACGGGCACCGTTATTTTATGCAAAGATACGATTTGAATTCGTATCTTTGAAACGTTTTAAGATATATCTTTTCAAATGACACGCGGAGCTAAAGGGCGAAGACGAAACGGCGGCGGGCTTTCGGGATTCATACTCCTGATAGCGCTCTTATGCGCCGTAGTGTTCATTGTCTCTGCCGTCACCTACGCACCGCTCTTTCCGCAATACGATAAAAGCGCATCGGCCGTATCGGATATAACGCCACCGCATACGTCGGCACCTCAACACCGGCAAACGGAAGACGGGAGCATCGTACCGCAACCCGGCTGGCACATAGCCCTATACGCCGTACCTCCGTGCAGCGACACCATATATACCCTCATAAACGAGGAGGGACGCTACGTAATCAACTACGACCCCGCCACACGCAACGCGCGTTGGGCCGCCTACATACTGACCCGCGCCGAAGCCGGCGTCAAGAACGTGGACCGCGCCAGCGGCTTCGTAAGGGATATGCGCCTTGCGCACAAAGGATGGGCGGCCGCAGCCACCGGAGACTACACGCGCTCGGGCTACGACCGCGGACACCTGGTCCCATCGGCCGACCGCGACGACAACGAGGCGGAGAACAAAGCCACGTTCATAATGACCAACATATCGCCCCAACGTCCGGGGCTCAACCGTTACGTATGGAAGAATCTGGAGACCACGGTGCGCCGGTGGGCCCTCGAGCACGACTCGCTATACATAGTGACGGCCGGAGTACTCACCCCATCAAACGGACGGCCTCTAAAGACAATAGGCACCGGAGTGGCCGTACCGGAGCTATTCTACAAAGCGGTGGCCGTAAGGGACGGCGACAGATTTCAGGCCATCGGATTCGTCATACCGAACATAGACGACTGCAATCGCGACTATAAGGTATATGCCGTGTCGCCGGACTCGGTACGACGCCTTACCGGCATAGACATATTCGGCAACCTGCCGTCGGAGGCGGTGTACGATACCGACTTCTGGTTCTAAGGTACGGCCGCACGGGCACCGCTTCCCATCGCCCCGCCCGGCTCCTGGCATAGATTCCATAACGCCGTCGTGCCTGCAAATCATAACCGCTTTTTCCCGTTTACGGCCTCAAAGGATAAGGTATGCGCCCATTCGATTTCATATTGCCCCACTATTGTATTATCTTTGCATCACGATGAAAAATAGAGACATCCTTTTCGACGACAGCCTGTCGCTGTTGCGTTCCATGATAAAGACCCCCTCTTTCAGTCGCGAGGAGGAGGGGACGGCCGCCGTCATAGAGGCTTTCATGCGCGATGTAGGCATCGTTCCGCGCAGAGCGGGCAACAATGTGTTCGCATTCGCCGAGGACTACGATCCGACACGCCCTACCGTATTGCTCAACTCGCACCACGACACGGTAAAACCCAATGCCGGATATACCCGCGACCCGTTCAGTCCCGACATAGAAGACGGCACTCTTTTCGGCTTGGGAAGCAATGATGCCGGCGCCAGTGTGGTATCGCTGCTGGCCGCTTTCCGCGAATTTCACGACAACCGCAACCTGCGCTTCAACCTCTGCATAGCCCTCACGGCCGAAGAGGAGGTATCGGGGAAAGGGGGTATAGAGAGCCTGTTGCCATTGCTCGGCAACATAGAATTAGCCGTTGTAGGCGAGCCTACGGGCATGAATCCGGCCATAGCCGAACGGGGACTAATGGTAGTGGACTGCACGTGCCGCGGAACCGGAGGACATGCCGCACGCAAAGAGGGCGACAACGCCATATACAAGGCTTTGGAGGGAATAGACCGCATACGTCGCCACCGTTTCGACCGCACGAGCCCGTATCTGGGCGACACCATGATGACGGTAACCGTCATAAACGCAGGCACGCAACATAACGTGATTCCTGCCGAATGCCGATATACGGTGGACGTACGCATGACCGAGAGCTACACCCACGAGGAGCTTTTGGAACTTATAGGCGACATGTGCGGAGGAGAGGCCGTAGCCCGATCTATGCGTCTGCGTCCGTCGCACATATCCGAGTCGCACCCGTTCGTAAGTTACGCCGTAAGCAAAGGGCTGACCCCTTTCGGCTCCCCCACCCTATCCGATCAGGCACTTATACCGGCGCCGTCGGTGAAGATAGGGCCGGGAGACTCAGCCCGTTCGCACAGCGCCGACGAATATATACGATTAGAGGAGATACGCCATGCAATAGACACATACATAGACCTGATAGGACACTACATACTTAAACAGACACCGGCACTTTAAACCGTACTAAAATCATGAGCAAACTTTGGCAAAAAAACATAGACAGCGCCCCTTGCGTAGAGCGTTACACCGTAGGCGCAGACCGTAAAATGGACCTATATCTGGCCAAGGCCGACGTACTCGGCTCTCTGGCCCACACGCGCATGCTGGCCTCCGTAGGGCTTATGTCGCAGGAAGATCTGGCACTGGTACAACGCGGCCTTAAAGAGATATACCGACGCATAGAGGCCGGCGATTTCGAAATAGCCGAAGGGGTCGAGGACGTGCACTCGCAGATAGAGTTCATGCTCACCGAGATGGTCGGAGAGGCCGGCAAGAAGATACACAGCGGACGTTCGCGAAACGACCAGGTACTTGTCGACCTCAAACTGTTCTTACGGGAGAGGGTGCGACGGATAGTAATGTCGGTGGAGCGTCTTTTCATCAAGCTACAGGAGCTGTCGCAGGAGCACCGCGATGTGTTGATGCCGGGCTACACACACATGCAGATAGCCATGCCGTCGTCGTTCGGGCTATGGTTCGGCGCTTACGCAGAAAGCCTTGCGGACGACATGGAGATGCTTTTGGCAGCCTATCGCGTATGCGACAAAAACCCGCTGGGCTCGGCGGCTGGATACGGATCGTCGTTCCCGTTAGACAGAACAATGACCACCCGTCTGCTCGGCTTCGAGACACTTAACTACAACGTGGTCTACGCACAGATGGGACGCGGCAAGTGCGAGCGTATCGTGGCGCAGGCCATGAGCTCCGTAGCCGCCACCCTGTCGCGCCTGGCGTTCGACAACTGTCTGTTTCTAAGCCAAAACTTCGGATTCATATCATATCCGGCCGACCTTACAACAGGCTCGAGCATAATGCCACACAAGAAGAACCCCGACGTATGGGAGATAATGCGCGGCAAGTGCAACCTGTTACAGGCTCTCCCGGGACAGATAGTGTCGCTGACGACCAACCTGCCATTGGGTTACAACCGCGACCTGCAACTGCTCAAAGAGGTGTTGTTCCCGGCGATAGAGTCGCTTACGGAATCTTTAGAAATGGCGCTGTTCATGCTCTCGCACATAGAGGTGCGGCAAGGAATAACCGACGACAGTATGTACGACTACATGTTCAGCGTGGAGGTGGTAAACAACGAGGTACTATCCGGCGTGCCGTTCCGCGAGGCTTACCGCAAAGTGGGGCTCGACATAGAGGCGGGCCGATTCTCGCCCTCGCGCACCATACGTCACACCCATGAGGGAAGTATCGGGGATCTATGCACCGAGCAGATAAACGAACGCTTCAAAGAGGTAATGGCCCGCTTCGATTTCGACAGGGCCCTCGACGCCGAAGCCGAGCTGGTACGGGAAAACTGTTAACGTGACAGAGTCGCCCGTATTGTTTTCGTCCCGATACTCCGGAGAGTGAATTTAAGCCGCCCGGAGTATCGGAAACATACCTTTGCCCGGCGTATGGCATCACTACAGTCACACACGATTATCCATAGAATAGCATGAATCCTACCGAACTGCAAAACGGCGCAGCGGCCAAACACAAAATACTTTTCGTATGTCTCGGGAATATATGCCGATCTCCGGCGGCAGAGGGTATTTTCAGAGATATGGTAGAGAAACGAGGCTTATCGGACAGCTTCGTCATAGACTCGGCAGGGACTTATGGCGGACATGCCGGCGAGCTGCCCGACAGCCGTATGAGAGCGGCCGCATCACGACGCGGATACCGACTCACCCACCGATCACGCAAACTCACAGAGGACGATTTCCGCAACTTCGACATAATAGCGGTTATGGACGACTCCAACTACGAACGCGCCTCACGCACCGCCCCCGACATAGAATCAATAGGGAAAATCCATCGGATGACCGACTTTGCGACAAAGCACGTGTGGGACCACATACCCGACCCTTATTACGAAGGGGCCGAAGGATTCGAACTGGTACTCGACCTGCTCGAGGATTGTCTCGACGGACTATTGAACCGCCTTGTACCGAACGGCTCTACAGGCAATTAATACGTACAGGTAAGGCATCGTCTTTCTAACGCGATACCCGTTTTAGTTCATACGGATACGCCCCTGCAATACTTACTCCTCCGCGGCTCCGAATCGACGCCTATGTTCCACGATATGCGCCATATTATCCTGAGCCCATCGCGTTAGTTGTTCTATCACAGGCACCAGCGACGCCCCTGTCTCGGTTAGCCTATACTCCACTTTAGGAGGCACCACCGGATATACCTTACGCGAAATCAACCCGTCGGCCTCCAATACCCTGAGTTTACCCGACAACACACGAGACGATATATCCGGTATCAGACGACAAAGCTCGTTAAAACGCAACACCCCGCCCTCATTTATCAGCACGATAACCAACAACGACCATTTGTCGCCGAAACGCGACACCACATTACGTATGGGGCACACCTCCACGATAGAGGAGCCATTAGCTCTACACTTCATACTTTCAAAAAGTAAGTTACAACATATTGCAAAGTTAATAAACATATCGCACAACAGCCCAAAGCTGCAGCATTGGCTTCCGGCATTACACTTTTTCATACCCGGGTTATTGCGTCTGGTTTTTGCAAAAATTTTTATCCGAAAACTCACTCTTTTTCAACAAAAGTGACAAAAAGGTTACTATGAGACAAAAATGTAACTTCTTGACAAGCAACGCACAACAACATATATTTGCATCGTATTAACGCTTTTGGATCTCTCGAGAGACATATCGCAAACATCAAAATTAAACCGACATGAAACAGATCGAAAAAATCGCATCGAGCAAGAATTTCAATGCCGCCGACGTAGGCATATTAAACGAATTGGGCGACTACACATTAAAGTTAGGAGCCGACATCGAGATCCCCGGCAAGGTATTCGGCGGCAACGCACTACATACCACAGGTTGCGAATTCTCGTTACAGCTATTCCGCCCCGGAAACGAAACCGGATTTATGCACACCCACAAGAATCACGAAGAGCTATATCTCTTCCTTAAAGGCAAGGGCGAATTTCAGGTAGACGGAGATATATTCCCTGTAAGGGAAGGCAGCGTCGTCAGAGTATCGCCCGCCGGCAAACGCTCCGTACGCAACAACGGCACCGAACCTCTCGCAATGCTGTGCCTACAATACAAAAGCGACACATTCAACGCAGAAGACGCCTCGGACGGTATAATATCGAACGAGCCGGTCGAATGGCGATAATTACACCGGATAGAAAACATAGATCCTGTAAATATAGGATCTATGTTTTTTACAAAAATATACTTATCGGTAAACTCTCCGCAAAATATAGCACATTGACTAATTTTCACATGTCATACCCTACTATTGCCATTCGAACATAGCCCGTTTATTTTGTTTACTCGAAGTTTTAACAGGTTCAGGCATCAGCTATTATCAAAAAAACAATGCCATTTATTTTAACACTGAAAAGGATTATTTTCAAATCTCCACCTCAAACACTTTTACCTTATCGCCTTTTTCCACCTCCAAAAACATCCGTTTGTCGTCTTCGGTAACGGCGAATGAGTAGCAGAGCCCTTCGGGGATGTGGTAGATGGCCTTCAGGTCGCCGCTCCAGTCGTATTTCACTATTGCGGAGTGTTTCTTTTCGTCGTCTTTTCTGAAACCGTAAAAGAGCAGATAGACGAAGTTGTGGCTCGGCTGGATTTGTGCGTGAAATTGATAATCGAGGGCAAATTCTGTCTTGTTCTTTTCTCTTCCTGCCCGGAACCACGGGGCGTATTGTCTGTCGTTTATCATCCGTATGGGTTTAAGTATAAAATCGTCGTTGAGGTCGTAAAAGGCAAGGTGATTGATAAAATACGAAGCAAAAACGTAGACACCGCGCTTGTGAGATACTACCTGAGGCCCATTGTTGACCAAGGAGCGGGGAGCGTTTTGAGTCTCCTCTTCGCCTTTGAGATTGATATTCCGATACGATATTCTGGCATTATCGGGGATATACTTATATAGCCGCTCGTAGCCTGTCTCCGGATTTGTCACGTAATTGGTTACACTGTCGTATGCGTTAAACTTGCCTATATAGTAGCCTTTGTAATAGTAAGGCATCATGTAAGAACGGGCCGATTGCTTAGGTATCACCGGCTTTACCTCCCCTTTTACCAGATCGTCGATGGCAAAACGCAGAAGCCGTCCGGAGATGACCTGATGGTGTAACATGACGGTGTCGGGTTCTACATCGGCGATAATGGATCTTGCCAATGCCTCGTTATCGTATTTATCGTCGGTCAGCACCAGCGACTGCATCGTCCGTCCGTTCTTAATGTCGTATATGTTGAATCTGTTGATACCGTCTCTGTTCTCCGAGTAGAAGAGCATCGTATCGCGCACCCGAA
>CAJURV010000009.1 GCA_910588925.1 uncultured Rikenellaceae bacterium | reverse complement strand
AAGCCCGAGCGAAGCGAGGGCAATCAAACACAAATTCCGCCGTTAAATCCCGAGGAACGAGGGATGAGCGGGCCGGAGCCTCCCCCATCGGAGGCCCGCGTAAGTTACAGCAATCATACAACCTTTCCGCTTAAATCACCGCCGGGAATTGAAAGAACACCACGCTCGAGCGGCCCCCCGCAGGCTCCAGCCCTTGTGACGCCGGGTAAGATACCGTTAAAAGCATACTAACAACATGACATAATTATCATAAGTAATTGCGTTTATCCCATTCTAGCGAAGCAAGTATGATAAAACTTTACGATCTGGGAAATAAGGAGCAGCGGGCCGCACCTAGCGGTAAACAGAAGTCCCCAACGGAGGCCCGCTTACACGGTTGGTTACTACACAATATTTACCGCTTATTTTATATAAAAATCACTCTCTCAAATGCCCCGCTCAAGCGGTCCCCCGCAGGCTCCGGCCCTTGTGACGCAGGATAAGATTCCGCTAAAACCTCCTCCCCAATACACGACTCACACCCAAATAGCCAACAATAGAAAAATAACAGCACTACAAGCCGCCTCCCCACTTACAACCTAACACCCCAACACTCCCCATCTCATTTTTTATACTTATTTTTGTAACCACAAACACCAACGACGTGACATACCCCGACGACATAGAAGAACGCCTCGGCTTCGACCGCATCCGTTCGCTGACAGCCGACAGGCTACACACCTCTGCCGCCCGCACCATGCTCGCAGAGGCCACATTCGACATATCGCACGAAGCTGTAAACGAAAAACTCCGTCTTACGGAGGAGATGAGAAACATATTGCTCGGCGGCGATGGATTCCCACTCTCGGGCTACATCGACACCACCCCATACCTCAAACGAATAAGAGTAGAGGGCACCCACCTCACCACGGCCGAAATGGGCGACCTGCGTACCGCCTTTACCACTATCGGCGAACTTACCGACTTCTTCCTCCACGGCGACGAACGCACAGCCCTCTACCCCCTCCTTACGGGCAAAGCCTCCGAGGTGGCCGTATCGTGCGACGTACCCGCCATGGTAGAGCGTATAATAGACCGCTTCGGCACGGTACGCGACAGCGCCTCGCCCGAGCTGGCACAGGTAAGAGCACGGCTCCGTGAGGCCGAAGGACAGGTAGGTAGACGATTACGCGCCCTAATGGCCGAAGCCCAGAGTGCAGGCATTGTCGACGAAGATGCAACGATCTCCATAAGAGACGGACGGGCGGTGATCCCCGTATCGGCAGCCAACAAAAGGAAGATCAAAGGGTTCGTACACGACGAATCGGCCACCGGCAAGACGGCCTACATAGAACCCATAGAGGTGGTGGAGCTCAACAACGAGATAAAAGAGCTGGAGTTAGAGGAGAGGCGTCAGGTGCTCAAGGTGCTGGTACGATTCGCCGACGAACTACGGCCGTTCATCGACGAGCTCTTAGGCGGCGATATGTTCCTGTCGCAGATAGATTTCATCAAAAGCAAAGCCGAAGTGGCCATTATGATGGACGCACATATGCCTATAATAACCGCCGAACGACAGATATACATAAAAGACGGACGCCACCCGCTTTTGGAGCAGACGCTAAAACGCGAGGGCAAATCCATAGTGCCGCTCACGCTCAAACTCGACAACGATAAACACATACTCGTCATATCGGGCCCCAACGCCGGCGGCAAGTCGGTGTGCCTCAAGAGCACGGGACTATTGCAATACATGATGCAATGCGGCTGGCTGGTACCGGCGAGTCCTGTAAGCGAGATGTCCGTATTCGACGACATATTCGTCGACATAGGCGACCAACAATCCATAGACAACGACCTGAGCACATACAGCTCGCACCTCGGCAATATGCGTGTCATGCTACGCCATGCAAGCAACCGCTCTTTGGTTCTGATAGACGAATTCGGCACCGGCACCGAACCGGCGATGGGAGGCGCCATAGCAGAGACCATCCTCGAAAGATTAGAGGCTCGCGGCGTTTTCGGCGTCATAACCACGCACTACTCCAACATAAAATTCTACGCCTCAAAGGCCCGCGGCGTCATAAACGGGGCCATGAGTTTCGACGTGCGTAACATACAGCCGCTATTCGCCTTGGAGATGGGAAAACCGGGCAGCTCGTTCGCGTTCGAGATAGCTCGCAAAACCGGCCTGCCCGAAGACGTGGTACGCGACGCACAGGACAAGGTCGGCGACGAAAGGGTCGGTATAGAGAGACAACTACGGGAAATAGCCCGCGACAAACGTTACTGGGAGAGCAAGCGCGACCGCATACGCATAGCACAGAAACGAGCCGACCAGCTCGTAGAGGAGTACGAGGCCTCGACAGCCGAAGTTCTCGCCAAACGCAACAAACTCATCGCCGACGCCAAAGCCGAAGCGGCACGCATAGTAGCCGACGCCGGCAAGCTGATAGAAAAAACCATCCGTGAGATAAAGGAGGCACAGGCCGAAAAGGAACGCACCCGCCTCATACGAAACGAATTCGAGACCGTCCGTGAAAACATGACGCACGACAGCCGCGACGATGAGACATCTCGCATAGAGGCTAAAATGAGGCGCATGAAAGAGGCACAGGAACGTCGCCGCCAACGACGCGAGCAAGCGACCTCCTCCGAAGCTACCGCCCCGGCCCCCGCGGAGCAGAAGAAAAGAACCCCTGCCACAGGCGACAAGGTGAGGATGACAGGGCAACAGATCGCAGGCGAAGTGATGTCCGTAGAGGGCAAAAAGGCGACCGTAGCTTTCGGACACCTCACCACCACCGTAGAGCTATCCCGCCTCGAACTCATATCGGCATCGGAATACAAGCGACAGAACAAAGAGCTGACGTCATCCAAACCCATATACGGAGATACGGAACGTCAAGGATACGACGTGGCACAGAAACGGCTCGATTTCAAACGGCAGATCGACCTGCGGGGCGCACGTGTCGACGAAGCGCTCTCTCGCGTGCAGGAGTATATGGACGAAGCCTTCATGCTCGGCATCGACCAGGTAAAGATACTCCACGGCAAAGGCACCGGCGCGCTCAAAGAGGAGATACGCCGCTATCTGCGCACTCTGCCATACGTCCGCTCCGCCGTCGACGAACACGTACAGTTCGGCGGTGCCGGCATAACCGTCGTTGATCTGGATGCGTAATTTGCCGTGAGGCCACTCTAAAAGCGACCTCACGGCAAATAGGTGCCTCAGGCGGGGCTTTCAGCCGGAGCCTTCCGGGGAAGTTACTTTATCACTCGACAAAAGAATACGTTTTCGGTAAGCCGATCGCAATGAAACGGTGTTTCAAATTGCCGAGGCGAGAAAGCGTCTGCCGCAGGCGAACCAAAACGAGGGGGCAAAGCCCCTTTTGAGATACTTCCGTATTCTATGACATTCTCGGAGCCTCATAAACACTTCATGTCGAATGAAGTAACTTAAACTTTACAAGAAGCAACAGGAATAAAATCCAACCGCAATTTATTGTCCTGTAAAAATTCCAAAGGAACACACAATCATTATGTAGATTACGATATTATAATCTCTTTATGTCTCCAAAAGAGGAGCCTGCGGGGGACCGCGCCGAGCGTGGAACTAGAAAAAACAACCCAATGTAAAACAAGCGTAAAGGCTATGAATTGCTAACGTGTAAGCGGGCCTCCGTTGGGGGGAGGCTCCGGCCCGCAGAGCTTTACGCTACGCTTCAAGCCCGCCAAGCGGAAAGGTTTACGGTCCTTGTGCCTCGGACCGAATCAAGCGGAATGTGTCTACGTCCCTCTCTACGTTCGGGAAGACTAAGCAGAATTGTGTCTGACACCACTCACACCTTACAGTGAGTAGAGAATAAAGCTCGAAAACAAACAAGCGGAAAGCCCCACGGCCAGCAATACCTCGGGCCTCACTCGGAAGAAGTTTTTTACCCGCCGCAACGTACTCGAACAGAAACGCCTACTGCGTATTTCCTATTACTGTCACAATACGGCCCTCGCTGGCACTCGAGCCGCACCTTACATCAACAGAAACTTTCACCGGACAGCAATAATTTCAATTCAAACGACAGGCATTTTTGAGGCAAGGCGACAAGACCGAGTCCCCGTCACAAAATGCAAGGCACATCAAAGGTACTCTGCGAACCGCTCCACGTCGAACCCTACGGATTTAACCCTGACCACGCCCTCTTTGTCTATGAGAAAGCAGGTAGGGGTCGCCTGTGCACCGTAAAGTATCTTGAATGTGCCGACGTCGTCTTTAAAATCGGAGACATTGACCACATCCAACGGGTAGTATCCGGCTATCTCCCTTAGCTCCTCCAACGACGAACAGGGTTGATATACCACTATCTCCAAGCTGTCGTGCGGCATGCTGTTGCGCAGGGAGGTCAGATATGTGCGCCCGTACTCGCCCATGCAACCTAACCCACCGTAAAGAAGCAATATGTTTTTGCCCTCCAACGACGAAAGCGCGAAAGACGAGCTGTCGGGAAGCGTTGCGTTAAAGTCGTAATAGCGGTCGCCCTCCTCTATCTGGTCGTTGTCTATGTGCATACGCAGAGCCTCCGCGTAAGGCGAGTCGGCAAGATCGGCAGGTATGCGTCCGAGCACCGCGCGCAACGTATCTTTGGGCACATCCAAACGCACCATGAACACCCGTTTCAATCCCGAAGGAACCGATGCGTACTTCAACGCCAAAGAGGCATTCCCGGCCAACGCATCATCGAGAAGCTCTTTATATACAATACTGAAACTATCCCTCTTATCAGGATCCGACCCGTAAAGAGACTGAAGAGAATCGACACTCGCCTCGTAACTATTCCACAACATACTGTCGAGATGGAGATATTCGGCCTCCGAAAGGGTCTGTGAACCGCCGTTACGACAAGAGGTCACGGAGAGGGTGAACACAGCCGCTATAAAAACACAAATCGTTTTCATCATATCACTTTTAATTCATAAATATTCAAACCGTCACGACCGCCATAACTATATATTAGCAACTTTCTCTAAACTAATACAGACACATTATGCCAAGGGGACTACTTTGAGAAATATGATGTCTTTATAGTTGATACAGATTTCTCAAAAAGAGAACAGGAGTATATCCACGCCTATTATTTCACAAAAACATTATACCAATCACTATCACTATTTATATTTTCAAATACTGCAGGAAATACTATGCCCGCCTTTTTATATAGTGGCCTATAATTTTCTCTAACAAATTCATATTCGCCTCTTCCATCCATTACAGCTTTATCCATATCTTCATACAACATATCAAACAATATACCTTCTATGTTCGGGTTATTTTTGTTTATCTCCCTTATTGCATAATTTTTATCCGGATGAATATGTTTCTTGATTATATGAATATCATTCGTCATCCTCCATACTTTGAAGAAGAGAATAATTTGCAGAATACCGAAAACAAGCATTACAATGCCCAATAATCCAAAAAAAGTTTCCATAACAAATCGTTTTTAATATTTACAACTGTTTACATTTACTAGTTTAGATATTTTAAATCTCAACACAGACGACAAAACCAATTACGCATCTAAATGACAACCATTTTCTATATTATTACACTACGATATTGAACAGCTCGTCCACATACGGTACCGTGTCGCAGATATCGCGCCGCAGACAATACTCCACGTCGTCCTGCAACCCTATCGACATTATGTGATTGTAGTGCTGACAGTTGGCGAGCCCTTTACGCAGATCGTCCCGGTACAGGCAATATATGTCCCTCATAGTACGCGCAATGTCGGTGAGAAACACGGACGGGTCGGTCTCGAGGACCGTATCGGCTATCATTCCGGCGCACAAAGCGTCTTCGAGGGTGTAGTTGTCTTCGCGTCCGGAACATACCAACACTACGTCGCGTCCCTCTGCGAGCAAACGTCGGCTAACGGCTCCGGCATTGATTAGCGCACCTATATATATACGTCGCGCCGCACGGGCATTGTTTATGGCGCGTGTACCGTTGGTGGTGGTGAATACTATGGTGGTGCCCCGTACCTCGGGCGCAGTGTACGATACGGGCGAGTTACCCTTGTCGAACCCCTCCACCTTTACGGCGTGGCGCTCTCCGCCCAACAATGCGGGATGTCCGCGCTCTGACAGAGACTTACGCATACGAAACGCCTCCTCCACGGTGACGGCGGGTATCACCCTCGCCGCTCCGGCACCCAATGCGGTTATTATCACCGAGGTGGCACGGAACACATCTATAACCACGCAATTTTTATGCAACACCTTATCGGGCGTCACGTCGGCGGCGGATATGCAAGCGTCTATCTTCATGCGGCTATTTTATGCCTCTGAACATGCGTCCGAAACGTATGTTGCCGGGGAACGGACGGCTCTTGTCGGTGCTGAAAAGAATGAACCATGCCCGACCCACCACATGATCCTCGGGCACGAAACCGAAAAAGCGCGAATCGAGAGACTGGTGACGGTTATCGCCCATCATGAAATAGTAGTTCATGGCGAAAGTATAGCTGTCGGCCTTCTTGCCGTCGATGTAGATCACACCGTCCCACACCCTGAGATCGTGCCCTTCGTAATTTTTTATTATACGGCTGTAAAGAGGCAGATTGTCGAGCGTCAGTTTCACCGTCGCACCCCGCTCGGGCACCCACAAAGGGCCGAAGTTATCGAGCGACCAACCGTAACGGGCCGTATCGTGAGGGAATATGTCGGGCTCTACATGATCTATCACCACACGGCTCACCATATCGGCACGACCGGACGACCGCAACTTTTCAAGCTGCTCCTCGTACAACGGCATCTGCCACAGCCCTAAATTGTTATCGTAGCCTATCTCTCCTCTCGGCACCCCGAGCGACTCGAAATAGGCGGTGGTCAGACCCTCTCCTGTTATATTATAGAACATCTCGGCATACGGCTCCAACGGTATCACCCTGCCGTTCACCTCGAGCGTACCGGCCACGAGCCGCAACGTATCGCCGTGAATGGCTACGGCTCGCTTGATGTAGTTATCTTTCTTATCTACAGGATGAACCATAATTGGACTTTGCCGCAACACCGCCTCGCGTCCGTATGCTCTGACAAGCTGGTAATAGTTGCTCTGCGGAGATATTACGGCCACGGTATCGGCCTCCGGACAGTTGAACACAACCACGTCGCCACGCTCGAGCGTGTCGAAACCGGCGAGCCTCTTGTAAGGACGTTTTATCCACTCCACATACGATTTTTTCGACGGATCGAGCGGACTCACGTTATGTACGAAAGGAACAGACAACGGCGTATTAGGCATCCTCGGACCGTAAGCCACCTTGCTGACACCGAGACAGTCGCCCACCAAGAGCGTCTTCTCCATAGAGCCGCTCGGTATCACGTACATCTCCACGAAATAGGTACGTATGAGCGTAGCCGCCACCACGGCGAAGACAATGGCCTCAACCCAGCCCATAACCGAACGGTACAGCTTGTTGCTACTCTTCTTCTCGAGATGACGTCGCCAGAAAAGACGATAGCAATATCCGGATATATATATGTCGTATATGACCGGCAACCCTAAAAGCATCCACCACGAGCGGCCCCACACCACGAACCACAGCACATACACCGTAGCCACAATACCGAAACGCACCCGTCTGTCGGCAAATATCTCACGCAACTTACCCATGATCAAAACTTCATCATATCGTCCATACCGAACACCCCTTTCTTACCCGCGAGAAACTCGGCCGCCAGCACGGCGCCCAAAGCCAGACTCTCGCGCCCCTTGGCCGTATGCTCTATACGGATGGAGTCTACAGGGCTCTCCCATGTGACGGTATGGGTACCCGGAACCACACTGCGACGTATGCCTATCACCTCCAACTCCTCCGGAACGGTAGTGGTATGACTCACCCACCGGCTCTTACGGTCGATGCCGGCAAGGACACCCTCCGCCAAAGTGACGGCCGTGCCGCTGGGAGTATCTTTCTTGGCTGTGTGGTGCACCTCCTCTATGGTGACGTCGTATTGGGGATAGCCGTTCATCATACGGGCGAGCATCGCGTTCACCTTAAAGAAGATATTCATGCCTACGCTGTAGTTGGATGAGTAAAAGAGGGCCGAATCGCACTCTCTGCACACCTTGGCGGCCTCGTCGAAACGGTCCAGCCACGCGGTGGTCCCGCTCACAACCGGCACACCGGCACGCATAGCGCGCGTTATATTGTCGAAGGCGGTGTCCGGAGTGGTGAACTCTATGGCGACATCAATGCCTTTCATCTTCTCGGCGCATATATCGCCCGCATTATCGGCGTCCACTACAAGCGCCGTTTCGTGTCCGCGAGCGGCGAGCACCGCCTCTACGGCATGTCCCATCTTACCGTATCCTATAATCGCTACTTTCATTGTTTTCACAAAAAAATTATACCTTTGCAAAGGTAATAAAATTTCGACGTTTCCGATAAGGCTACGTACAAATAGAGTTCGTTCCTATCGCCGAGGCGGAGAAATGTGCGCTTCGCGCTGAAGAACGTCTACAAAAACCGATCGATGCCCCGTTATTTCTTGGAACTTTCATATCGCGGCAGCCGCTTTAACGGATGGCAGAGCCAGACTGGCGGAGGCAGCGTGCAGCAAGAGGTGGAACGCGCCCTCTCCGTCATTCTCGCCGACCGTACGGCGGTGGTAGGAGCCGGACGCACCGACAGCGGGGTACACGCCTCTTTCTACGTGCTGCACTTCGACACCGACCGGAGCGAAACAGTCGAAGGCCCCGACTTCATATACCACCTCGACTCCATACTTTGCCACGACGTATCGGCATTGCGCATATACAGGGTGGCCGACGACGCCCATGCCCGTTTCGACGCCGTGGCACGACAGTACCGTTACTACATCTGCAACCGCAAGAACCCCTTTCTGCAAGGCATAGCCACCTACTGGCGCGGCGATCTCGACATAGCCCTCATGAACGAGGCGGCAGCCCTATTGCTCCGCACCGAACACTTCGCCAGCTTCGCCAAGACGGGCTCCGACAACAAGACCGACATATGTCGCGTCACCGAAGCACGATGGCGCAAGGCGGGCGACATATCGGTCTTCACGATAACGGCCGACAGATTCTTGCGCAACATGGTGCGGTCGATAGTAGGCACGCTCATAGACGTGGGGCGCGGCAAGATAACGGTAGAGCGGTTCGGCGATATAATAGAGGGACGCGACAGACGGCTGGCCGGCACCTCGGCACCGGCGGAGGGGTTATACCTCAACGACATAAGATACGACACTCATAAGATCGGGATATGAAGATAATCTGCATAGGACACAACTACGACAACCACAACAACGAGATGGCGCACGAGCGGCCGTCGGCCCCCGTGTTTTTCACCAAGCCCGACACGGCCATCCTGCGCAACAACGACCCGTTCTACATACCCTCATTCACCGACGAATGCCACTACGAGACGGAGCTCGTCATAAAGATAAACCGCATAGTAAAGGCTATCGACGAGCGTTTCGCCCACAGGTGCTACAGCGAGGTGGCCGTAGGCATAGACTTCACCGCCCGCGACCGTCAGCGCGAATGCGTAGCCTCCGGGCTGCCGTGGGAGATATGCAAGGCATTCGACAAATCGGCCCCCGTGCCCAACACGTTCATTCCGCTCGCCGAGCTGGGCGGCGACATAAACGCGTTGCATTTCGCCCTCGACATCAACGGCAAAAGGGTGCAGGAGGGGTTCAGCGGCGATATGATATTCTCCCCCGACAGACTTATAGCCTACGTTTCGCAGTTCATCACCCTTAAGATGGGCGATCTAATATTCACAGGCACCCCGGCGGGAGTGGGTCCGGTTAAGATAGGCGACAGACTCGTAGCCTCGCTCGAGGGACACACCATGCTCGACTTCGAAGTAAGATAAAAACAAAACGATATAGATATGTTCACCAACGTAAAAGTAAGCGACAAAATCTACCACTTGGGCGTCAACGACCGCCGCAAGCACCTTTTTGAGAACCTATGGCCTCTGCCTAACGGAGTGGCTTACAACAGCTATCTGATAGTCGACGACAAGACGGCGCTGTTAGACACCGTGGAGAGCGGATCGGACCGCCGCTTCGTGGAACGAGTAGCCGACATTCTCGCAGGTCGCGATCTCGACTACCTGATAATAAACCACATGGAACCGGACCACTCGGGAGAGATAGACGCGGTAGTATCGCGATGGCCCGGCGTAACCATAATAGGCAACGCCAAGACCTTCAGCATACTGAAACATTACTACTCGCGTGAAACAGAGTCCTACGAGGTCAAGGACGGCGACACACTCTCACTGGGACACCATTGCCTGAAATTCGTGCTCACCCCGTGGGTACACTGGCCAGAGACCATGATGACCTACGACACCACTGAAAAGATACTCTTTTCGGCCGACGCCTTCGGCTCGTTCGGCACCCTCGACGGCGGCATATTCGACGACGAGATAGACTTCGACCGGTACTATCTCGACGACATGCGCCGTTACTACTCCAACATAGTGGGCAAATACGGAGGCATGGTACAGAAAGCCTACGCCAAGCTCGCCGACACCGAAATAAAGACGATATGTCCGCTCCACGGCCCCATCTGGCGTACCGACCCGTGCCGGGTTCTCGCGCTATACGACCGATGGAGCCGTCAGGAGGCCGAAAAAGCGGTGGTGATAGTGTTCGCCTCCATGTACGGCAACACCGAGGCCATGGCCGACTACATCGCGCGCCGTGTCAGCGAGGCGGGGGTCAGAGACATACGCGTCTACGACGCTTCCAAAACACACGTATCGTATCTCATAAGCGAGATATGGCGGGCCAAAGGACTGATACTCGGCAGCTGCGCCTACAACGGCTACATGCACCCCTCTATGGAACGTCTCACCACCGAGCTCACCCACTACGGCATTAAGGACAAAGCACTCGGCCTGTTCGGATCGTTCAGCTGGAACGGCGGCGGCGTACGCAACCTCAAATGCTTCGCAGAGACGGCATCGCTCCCCTTGGCGGCCGACCCTGCAGAGATAGCGGGCAGACCCGACAGCGACAAACTGGCCCTCTGCGACGCCATGGCGGAGGCAGTAGCGGCAGAAGTACTGAAATAAATTACCGATATGACAGAGATAACACCCGGTCTGACCCACACATCGACCCTCGAAGTGACACCCGGCCTCACCGCCGAAGCTATGGGATCGGGCGACATGCCCGTTTTAGCCACCCCGGCTATGGTGGCGCTCATGGAGAATGCCGCCATGATGGCCGTAGCCCCTCACCTCGACCGAAACGCCGCCACCGTAGGCGGCCACATCGACGCCTCCCACCTAAAAGCCACGCCGGTAGGGGCTACGGTGTCGGCCCGAGCGGTGCTGACTGCCGTAGAGGGACGCAAACTTACATTCGAGATAGAGGCCCGCGAAGGCGACACTGTCATAGGCAAGGCCACGCATCTGCGCTTTATAGTAGACAGGCAGAAGTTTATGGACGGTACCAAATAGGCCGCTCTTCTCAGGCATTTGTCGACGCTGTTTCAGCACCATCTCACACCAGTAACGGACACCGAAAATGAAAAAACTGATACTTACCGCAATGATGTCACTCGGTATGCTCACGCTCGCGGCATCCGACTTCGACCGTCACTTCTCCGCGGGCACATTGCGTATCGACCTCAACCACTGCGGCGACGCCTCTACCGAGAGCTATTTTCTCGACAAGATAGTAAAGGAGCCATACTGGGGAGGCTCCAAAGTCTATCTGATAGACACCCTCGGATACGGCAACCAACACCTCCGCGTCTACGATGCGGCGACCGACTCTCTGATATACTCCCGCGGCTATTGCACCCTATTCAACGAGTGGCAGGCCACCGACGAGGCCCGCTCCGTACGCAAGAGCTACGCCGAGAGCGTCGTAATGCCATATCCCAAGGATAAAGTGCGCGTAGAGATAATCGCACGCGACAAGAGACAACGCGAGAGCCGCATATTCGAAATGACCGTCGACCCGTCGGACTATCTGATAATAGAGCCGCGGCAACGTTACGAGACATTCGACGTAATATATAGCGGTCCGAGCGAAAAAACCATCGACATAGCCATACTTAGCGAGGGCTACACCGCAGACCAGAAAGAGCTGTTCGAAAACGACTGCCGTCAGTTCGCCGAGGCCATACTCTCGTTCTCGCCTTTCAAAGACAACAGGCGGCGCTTCAACTTCCGCGCGGTATGGGTCCCCTCGGAGGAGAGCGGAGTGAGCATACCAGGAGAGGGTTATTGGCGTAACACGGCATTGGGAGCCAAATTCTACACGTTCTACAGCGAGCGCTACCAGATAGTCGACGACTTCCAGCGTGTCAGAGACGTAGCCGCAGCCGTTCCCTACGACTACATCTACATACTTACCTCCTCGCAGAAATACGGCGGAGGAGGCATATACAACTTCTACGGCATAAGCTCGGCGGCCGACCCGTCGAACCATATCAAGGTATATGTACACGAGTTCGCGCACCTGTTCATGGGGCTGGCGGACGAATATGTCGGAGGCGCCGAAGAGGGCATGTACGACCTCGATTCGGAACCGTGGGAGGAGAATATCACCACGCTCAAAGAGTTCGACAGGAAACAATGGAGCCGCATGATAGACGACAAGACCCCGATACCCACACCGCCGACGAGCCGTTACGAGAACACGTTGGGGGTATTCGAAGGCGGCGGTTATAACGAGAAAGGCATCTACAGGCCGGCCATGAAATGTCTCATGAACAGCTTCGCTGGCGTAGAGGAGTTCTGCCCCGTATGTAAAATGTCGCTCGAAAAGACCATACGCACACTCGCCCGATAAAAATATCCGGAGAGAAGAAACAAAGGCATAGCGGGTTGTAAAGCGATACGCTATGCCTGTTTTTATTCGTGTCGATCGCCGTTAGGTATATGCGACATAAATTTTTACGAATCGCACCGTACGGCATAATATCGCAACAGGCCCCGCTCCCCGGAACCCACGCATTAACTACTGGCATTTAACGCATTATATATCCTACCCTATTTTTACCTGACAGCGACAACTCTCACTTATCTATAAGCATAATCACAAAAACTACGAATAATCGCAACTAAATTTTGCAATTAGATTTTTTTTGTTTAATTTTAAGGCAGTAAAAACAAAAACGCACGGAGCCGCCTCATAAGGAGCCGACTTCTTCCGACGTAAAATACAATCTTAAAAATTTACGATTATGGAACTGATTTCATTCAACGAGCTGCGCCGCATCAAGAACAGCCTCCCCCCGGGAAGCACGCACAGAATAGCCGAGGAGCTAAACATAGACGTCGACACCGTTCGTAACTATTTCGGCGGTTCCAACTACAGAGAGGGCCAGTCGGTAGGCCTGCACATAGAGAGCGGACCCGACGGAGGCATAGTGAAGATAGACGACCCCACGATACTCAACTGCGCCAAACGGATCTTGGGCGAGCTTTAAAAATAAATATCTGAGCCTGCGACACTCTCGCAGGCTTTTTTATAGATAATATCGAAACCATGCGGGGAGCATCTATAACACGCATCATAACATATCTTGTCTTTTCAGCCGTAGCCTTGCCATCATCGGACACAAAACCGGCACCGGCGACAGAAACGGGAAAGGACAGATCATTGGACTTAACGACATAGGATTCGTAACACTACCGGACGGACAACGTTAAACCATTGCCGTATTCGTCAGAGACTCCGCCGGAAGCTATCGCAAAACGACACGCATCATAGCCGACATATCCAAAGCGGTGTACGGGTAAGGACACTATATCCGATAAGAATCCCATTTTTATTTCTGCCAGACAAAGATCGAACGCTTACCGCTCTTTCGGTATAGCTTCGCCCGGGACGCCAGGACTATTCCGCCCGACGGGAAAAACCCGCCCGGCCACTACTCCTCCGGCGGCACTATCCCGAATCCTGCGGCCTTTATCATCTTCATATCGTTTCTGACGGCATCGCCTCCGGTGGTAAGCATGTCGCCGAGTATCGCTCCGCTCACACCGCAGGAGAGCAAGCGGGACTTATAGGCGGCTATCACGCTTTGACCGCCGGCCATACGCACCACCGACCCGGGGTTGAGCACCTTTATTATGGCGAAAGATGTCATAACCTCCTCCGGACGCATAGAGGCGCTGCCTTCGAGCGGCGTACCGGCAATGGGATTGAGCACGTTGACGGGGATCGAATCAACCCCTATTCTGCGTAACGCGAGCGCCATCTCTATTCTGTCGCGCATGGTCTCGCCCATACCTATTATGCCTCCAGAACATACGCTCATGCCTACGCTTTTGGCTCTCTCGAGCGTCTCTATCTTCTGCTCCACGGTATGCGTCGTACACAACTTACGGAAAAACGACGGCGAGCTCTCCAGATTACAGTGATATCGCGTGACACCGCTATCGTATAGCTTCTGCATATCCTCGCGCCCCACCAGCCCGAGAGAGGCGCACACCTTCATATCGGTGGCTTCCAGAATCTCCGACGTGTAGGCGGCGAGCCTGTCTATCTCGCCTCCGGTGACGCTACGCCCGCTGGTAACGAACGAGAAGCGCCGTATGTTGAACGAGGCGTTATATTTGGCCAACTGCATGGCTTTGGTGCCATCTACCAACGGATATATGTCTATGTCGGTTTTGTAATGCACCGACTGGGCGCACCACTTGCAATCTTCCGGACATCGTCCGGAGCGGGCGTTTATTATGGAACAGGTATCGAAATAGTCCCCCTGATAATGGCGTCGAAGCTCATCGGCCAAATTCCAAAGGCTCTCGCGATTATTGCGTCTGGTAAGCTCCAATGCCTCCGATACGCCAGGAACGTAACCGTCGTCTATTATCTTGTGTTTAAGAATATCGAAATCTATCTCCCGTTTCATCTTATAGGCTTTCACATTACGGCGAACCGGCCCCGACCGAAACAAAACATGTCGCAGCGGATTCGCGGAACAAAGATATATCTTTCCGTCATAAGAACATCCGAATCGGACTATTATTGTATAGTCCGCCAACAACCCCGCCATTTCGCCACAACGAAAAATAGGCTATATTTGCATAACCAAAAACGGAAACAGTGGATAAAAACGAGATATTATCCGGCCTAAGCGACGTTCAGGCCCAAGCGGCATCGCACATAGAGGGCCCGTCGCTGATAATAGCGGGTGCAGGCTCAGGCAAAACGAGGGTGCTCACCCACCGCATAGCTTACATGCTGGCCGTGGGCATAAAGCCGTACAATATCATGGCACTGACCTTCACCAACAAAGCGGCCGGCGAGATGAAGGAGCGAATAGCCAAAACGGCCGGCGCCGACAACGTACGCGGTCTATGGATGGGCACATTCCACTCTCTTTTCTCACGCATACTGCGCACCGAGGCCGAAACGCTCGGCTTCACTCAGGCCTTCACCATATACGACACCTCCGACTCGCGCAACCTCGTCAAGACCATAGTCAAAGAGCTAAACCTCAACGAAGACATATACAAGCCCAAAGACGTGGCTTCACGCATATCGTCGCTCAAGAACGACCTCATAACCCCGCAGGCCTACCTTAGTAACGCCGTCTACTCGGCCCCCGACACGGAGACCCAGCGCACCCGCATGGGCGACATATACCGCGAATACATGATGCGTTGCAAACGCAACAACGCCATGGACTTCGACGACCTCTTGCTCTACACCAACCTCCTGTTCAGAGACCATAAGGATGTATTGCGCAAGTATCAGGATAAGTTCAGATACATACTCGTGGACGAGTATCAGGACACCAACTTCTCGCAATATCTTATAATAAAGGAGCTTTCGGCCGGAAGCAGAAACATATGCGTGGTGGGCGACGACGCCCAGAGCATATATTCGTTCCGCGGAGCCAAAATAGAGAACATACTCCGCTTCACCAAAGACTACGAAGGCGCCGCCCTTTTCAAGCTGGAACAGAACTACCGCTCCACCCGTACCATAGTAGGGGCGGCCAATTCGGTCATCAGCCGCAACGACAGGCAGATACGCAAAGAGAGCTTCTCCCGCAACGAAGAGGGCGACCCCATAAAGCTGATAAGCGCAGACACCGACAAACAGGAGGCCTTCTCCGTAGTGGAGGACATAAGATCGCAGGCCGCAATACATAAACTGCAGCCCCGCGACATAGCGGTACTCTACCGTACCAACTCGCAGTCGCGCGTGCTCGAAGACGCCATGCGTTCGGCCGGCATACCCTACAAGATATACGGAGGGCTGTCGTTCTATCAACGCGCCGAGATCAAGGACATACTCGCCTACGTACGCCTCATCGTCAACCCCGACGACGACGAAGCGATAAGGCGCATAATCAACGTACCGGCACGCGGCATAGGCCCCACTACTATGGAACGCATAGCCGCATGCGCCGCTGAGAAGAAGGCGAGCATATGGCAGACATTGCTCATGTCTCGTCCCGACGAGTTGGGAATCAAAGCGGGCACTCTCAACAAGGTAGTCGAATTCGTCAAGCTCATACGCGACCTGCAACAAACCGCCGCGCACTCCACCGCCTACGAAGTAGTGCTGCAGACGGCCACAGCCAGCGGCATAATAGGCTCCTACAAGCTGAAAGGCACCGCCGAGGCCCAATCGTCGCTCGATAACATAGAGGAACTTATCAACTCCCTGAAACAATCCACCGACGAAGCCTCCGCCGCAGGAGAGCAACCCAAAAGCGTCACCGAATGGATGCAGGAGATCACCTTGCTCACCGACGCCGACAACGAAAAACCAGAAGACAACAACCGCGTCACCATGATGACGATACACTCGGCCAAAGGGCTTGAGTTCAAATACATATATGTCGTCGGCGTGGAAGAGGGGCTATTCCCCTCACCGCAGACCGCCGAATCGCCCCAATCGCTCGAGGAGGAACGCAGACTCTTCTACGTGGCCGTCACCCGGGCCATTTCGCGTCTGTGTCTGTCGTTCTGCTACAACAGATACCGTTGGGGAACCTCCGTAAAATCAATACCGAGCCGTTTTCTTAAAGAGATAGACCAGCAATATCTCGACGATCCGTCGTTGCTCAACGGCAATGGCGACTTTTCGGAGACCTCGGAGAATACAGGCCGCGACACTGTCCGCACCGGCGGCATATTGGGAGGCGCAGGACGATACGAGAAGAGAGAGTTCCGCCAAAGAGACAACAACGCACCACACAACCGCCCCGTCCCCGCTCCACGAGAAGCGGTCAGGATAAAGAGCGCCTCAGACACTTTCGGCAGCCGGTTCAAAAGGGTCACCGACACATCCGCCGCCCCGCAGGCCGACACCGGCAGAATAGACATAGGCACCACCGTGCTCCACGATACATTCGGGAAAGGAATAGTATGCGAGATAGACCGCAGAACGCCCAATATCAAAGCGGTGATAGATTTCGGTATCATGGGTAAGCGTACATTGATGCTCAAATTCGCCAAACTTACGGTACTGGAGTGATACCCAAATACGTAATAGCGTTCTACCGTAAAGATAAGTCTTTAAAAAATTTCAGGCACAGTTTTTGTTTTACTTCGGTTAAAACAACTAACCGAAACCTGAAGAACAGGTTACGGAGCTATAAATTTAAAATATAAAAAATTATGAAAAAGACTATCTTAGCACTTTTCGCCCTTATCGCGGTAGCGGTAGCTCCCGAAATAGCGACAGCGCAAAACCAGAACCAAGGCAAAGCCATGACGCAAAATGCCAACTTCAATAGAAAACAGGCAAAACGGGCAATGCGTCAGGCCGAAAACGAAGCCGTGATAGCACGCGTCAACGCCGCTGTCAAAGCGCAACAGTTCTCGTTCATAGCTACAGAGCTCACCACCTCGGGCATAGCCTCTCTCTCCAACATACCCCTCAACCAGTTGTGGAGCGTGAGAGTGACACCGCAGACTCTATACGTCTACCTGCCCATATACGGCACAGGAGGCCCGCTCGGACAGCCCTCGATATTCAACAGACTCGACTTCAACACGTCGACCTTCACATACAACGTGCAAACGCTACGCAACGGTAACATGTCGGCACACATAAAGGCCACCGACACCACCAACAACCGTAACTACACGCTCACATTCGAGATAACTCCCAACGGAGACTACAGTACGCTGAGCATGGAGTCGTCGTTCTCCGGCCCCGTAACGTTTACCGGCAATGTGAACTACGATATGTAAAATAACATTGAGTAATAATAAAAGATCCTGCGACCTCAAATCGCAGGATTTTTTTATTATCAACATGTGTTTCAGACAAACAGCTACGACAATATCAGGAACTTGCCTTTTCCGCTCGTCCGGCCCGAATGGCCTGACCGGCACCTTTCCGATCCGAAGGAAGCAATACATCAATACGACTGAGACGTAATCTGCAAAAGGGACTGTGTTACACAACACTATATCCCGTCATTCATAACCCTATTCTGACGGTTTATGCTCTCCACATGTATGGCTTCGAGTATCTTACCGAGAAACTCTTCCGACAGATTGAGCAACTGCGACTGTCTCTTGACCTTTTCGAGTATCTCGCCCCAACGGCTGGTCTGCAATATGGTGACGTTGTTCTCTTTCTTTATCATACCGATCTTTTCGGCCACGCTCATGCGACGTGAAAGAACGGCTAGCAGTTCGGCGTCGAGATGGTCGATCTGACCTCGGAGCTGTTCGAGCGCCTGTTTGAACTCGGCACTGTCCACATTCTCACGACGCCACCGTATCGTGTCCAACATCTCGGCCATATTTTCGGGAGTGAGCTGCTGGGCCGCGTCGCTCCACGCCTCGTCCGGGGTTATGTGGCTCTCCACTATAAGACCGTCGAAGCCCATGTCTGCGGCTCTCTGCGACACCTCGGCCACGTATGCGCGCTTGCCTGTTATGTGCGACGGGTCGCATATCATCGGAAGCTCCGGCATGCGTCTGTGCATCTCGATGGGTATGTGCCACATGGGATTGTTGCGGTAAGACGAGGCTCCGAACGTGGAAAAACCGCGATGTATAAGCCCTATATTACCGATACCCACAGCCTGTAGCCTCTGAACCGCACCCTGCCAAAGCTCCACGTCGGGGTTCATCGGGTTCTTGACAAACACCGGAATATCTACGCCACGCAACGCATCGGCTATATCCTGCACGCTGAACGGGTTGACGGTAGTGCGGGCGCCTATCCACAGCACATCTATCCCGAACTCCAACGCATTCTCCACATGCTTCGACGAAGCCACCTCCACGGCCACCGGCAACCCCGTCTCCTTGCGCGCCTCGTCGAGCCATGCCAGACCACGGACTCCCACACCCTCGAATGTTCCGGGGCGGGTACGCGGCTTCCATATCCCGGCACGTATCATGTCTACACGACCGGTCGCAGCCAGACGACGCGCCGTCTCGAGCGTCTGTTCACGCGTCTCGGCACTGCACGGACCGGCTATTATAAGCGGTTTTTCTCTTTTCAACTCAAACATATCGTTATTTTTTATTTGATTACTCTTTTTATGCCATTGGCCTTACGCATCACAGCCTTAAGCGACTCTGTGTCGTCTTTCTCTATCATGCGCCTCAAAACCTGAAGCTGGTGTATATGCTCGCGCAAGACGTCCAATATGTTGTACTTATTCTGCATGAATATGGGCGTCCACATCTCCGGCGAGCTCTTGGCCAGCCTGACGGTACTCTCGAAACCGCCTCCGGCCAGATCGAGGATATGATCGTCCTCCAGCTCCTTCTCGAGCACCGTCAGGGCCAGCGCGAACGAGGTTATATGCGATATATGGCTGACGTATGCGGCATGCAGATCATGCTCCTCGGCATCCATATATTTGACAGGCATCTCCAGAAGCCGGTATATCTCCGTCACTCTCGCCAAAGCGTCGTCATCCGAGAGCTCGCTCTGGCATATCACTACGGTGCGCCCTGCGAACGCCCCTTCTACGGCCGCCTGAGGACCGCTATACTCGGTACCCCACATGGGATGGGTAGCTACGAAACGGCCCCTGTTCGGATGCAACGCTATAACGTCGCACAACTCCTCTTTCGTAGAACCCATGTCTATGACGACCTGTCCCTCACGCACACGGTTGAGAACCTTGACAGCCACCAAAGGGATGGCATCCACCGGAATGGATATAACGACAAGATCGCTACACTCCACCGCATCTTCGAGCGACATTATCTCGTCGACTAAGCCCATCTCCAGAGCCGTCTTGCAGTTACCCGCGATGTTATCGACGCCGACTATCCGTCCGGCCACACCCTTGCTCCGCATAGCCAAAGCGAACGAACCGCCTATCAACCCTATGCCTATTACAGCTATATTCATCGTTTTACGCTCCATCATTTATCGCAGACGCCCACAAACCTTCTCGAGTGTGGCGGTATCGGCGCACAGGCTTATACGCACATACCTCATCCCCTCCGAGCCGAATATTCCGCCCGGCGTTATAAAAACGTCGTAATCGGCCAATACCTTATCCGTAAAGGCGAAACAATCGTCCGCATCATCGGGAATACGTCCCCAGACGAACAGCCCCGCCTGACCTTTTTCCGCCTTGCATCCCAAGGCCTCCATTATGCGGTAACCCAGCACTTCGCGTTCGGCATAGCGTTCGGAAAGAGCCTCGTACCACTCGTCGCCGAGAGCCAAAGCCTCCGCCGCGGCCAACTGCAACGGACGGAACATACCCGAATCCATATTGCTCTTGAAACGGATTATCTCCGATATACGTCGCGGATGCGCCATAACGGCCCCCACACGCCACCCTGCCATATTATGGCTCTTGGATAGCGAGTTAAGCTCTATCGCAACATCCAATGCCCCCGGCGTCTGCAACAACGACACGGGACGTTCGGTGCGTATGAAGCTGTAAGGGTTATCGTTAACCAACAATATGTTATGACGACGCGCGAAAGCCACCAAATCGGCGAACAGCCCCTCCCGCGGCATAGCTCCCGTAGGCATGTTGGGGAAGTTAACCATCATTATCTTCACACCGTCGAGCCCGGCAACCTCTATCTCATCCAGATCGGGTTGCCATCCCCGCGAGGCGCATAACCCG
Source organism: uncultured Rikenellaceae bacterium (assembly GCA_910588925.1). Classification (GTDB taxonomy): domain Bacteria; phylum Bacteroidota; class Bacteroidia; order Bacteroidales; family Rikenellaceae; genus CASDZP01. The sequence continues at coordinate 19,326 of CAJURV010000009.1, read as the reverse complement.
TATTCCACGCATTGCGCGCCGGCCAACGTGAAAGCCGAACGGTATGTAGGATATCCGGGATTGGGGATGAGCACCTTATCGCCGGGATCTATATATGTCATGGCTATGTGCATGATACCCTCCTTAGAGCCTATCAGGGGCAATATGTTATCGGCGCCGAGAGCCACTCCGTAACGATCGCCGTACCAACGGGCGAAAGCCCCGCGTAGCTCCGCCGTACCGACATAGGGCTGATAACCGTGCGTGTCGGACTTAGCCGCCTCGCACGACAGACGCTCCACCACCGACGGCGCGGGAGCCATATCGGGACTGCCTATACCCAACGATATTATATCGCGCCCAGTCTCTTTAAGACGCGCTATCTCGCGTAACTTCCCAGAGAACCAGTACTCGCCCACGGACGAAAGTCTATCCGCCAATTTTATGTCAATCGCTTCACTCATAATAACAATCGTTTATCGCCATAGCCGCAGACGTTACCGCCTGCCGCACATATCGTTTTATTCGTTCACAAAGAGGCCTTTTTTGTATATCCCGCACACGCACAACCTTTCGGTCACTCCTCGCACCGCCTCCATCGCCTCCTCAAAGCCCGAGACGCTAGCGAACTCCACATCCACATGGAACAGATAACGGAACGGGTCGGAGGGTATGGGATAGGACTGTAGCTTGGTCATGTTTATGCCCCTGCCGTCGAAACATCTCAACACCGACACGAGCGACCCGTGTTCGTGCGGCACGCTGAAATAGAGCGACGCCTTATCGGCACCCTCCACCTTACCGGCCTCCCCGGCACGCCGGAGAATCAGAAAACGGGTATAGTTGTTCTTCACGGTGTGTATGTCAGGCGCTATTATCTCCAATCCGAAAAGCTCGGCGGCCAACGACCCTGCTATAGCGGCGGCGTCACGTCTTCCGGTCTCCACGAGCCGACGTGCGCTCAAAGCGGTATCTTCCGTCTCCACGAGTCGGAAACGGCGATGATCCTCACGCTCCAAAAAATCCATGCACTGAAGCAACGCCATAGGATGCGAACGCACCTCCTCCACACTCTCCATACCAACACCGGGCAGGGCCATAAGATGCTGGCGTATATGCAACAACACCTCGCCTACTATAGTGAGCGACCCTTTCTGCAACAGACGGTAATTGGGCATTATGCTCCCGGCTATGGAGTTCTCTATCGCCATAACACCGGCATCGGCCTCCCCGGTCTCTACGCTCCTAACCACGTCGCCGAAAGTGGCACACGGCAATACCTCTACACCGGGACCGAAAAAGTGACAGGCCGCAAGCTGATGAAAACACCCCTCATAGCCCTGTATCGACACTTTCGGCGACCTTGCCGCATCCTTATTCCCGTTCATCGTCATCTCGTTTCGTAGTTAAAGCGCTCTTTACAGCCACCCCCGCTACCGCTTCGGCAAACCTGTTACAAACAAAAAGGCTCCGGTTTAACAACCCGGAGCCCATATATCTTTTCTCATGAGAACATACAACCCTCCGGCTTACTCTTTTATAAAGAAGAAGCTAAAATAGAAGCCGTAATAGAAGCTGTTCGCTCTCATAACAAAACCTGTTCGTTGCGGAGAATTACATTTATTGGTACAAATATAGACAAAAAACTTTACGATATAACACGGAGGCCTAAAATTTATCGTTTTTTTATCTAACCGATGATTATTTAACACTCATAACGGGCTCACTCTAACGATTGATTCAAACGTGGATCCAATACGATAACAACGGTGGCCCTAGTTTCGCTTTGCAAGCATGTCGCATGAATCCTTTCCACGCCGCATAGACCAACATCATGCGCCCGCCTCAACATACGGCACCGTTGAATATGAAACACCTTCCAAATGGGCTGTACCCCCTCGGAGAGCCCGCCGGAAAGTACATACGATAACCTATCGGCATATATAAAAAAGGGGGACTCCAAATTATCGGAGTCCCCCTTTTTTATATATCCTCTATATAACGGTGCTTATGATGAACACAACGGCTACGCCGAGAATGGCGTATAGCTCGGCGAACACGCTGAGGATAAGGGTCTGTGTGAAGACGTTATGACCGTTACCTATGGCGGCTACACCGTTGGCGCAGACCTGACCCTGACGTATTGCGCTAAACATAGACACGATGCCGAGCACCAAGCCGGCCGCGAATATGGCGGTAGCCTGTCCTGCCGTGATGGTGTCTACGAGGAAAGGTTTGACGATGAAGTAACCCACGAAGCCATAGAGACCCTGCGTACCGGACATCGCACTAAGGATAAGGGCATTACCGAAAGCGCCGGGATTCTTTTTGAGGGCACCCACAGCGGCGTTACCGGAGATGGTGACGCCGAAAGCGCTACCAACGCCAGAGAGCACCAGCATGAGAGTGGCACCGAGATAGGCCAACAAGATTGGTTCCATAAATTAAAGATTATTAAGTTAAACAATTACTATTTTCTTTTCACTCTGTAAGGGTCGTAGGCGCGTCCACCCCCCTCGAACCCGGCGTTCTTGTAGAACTCCACGAACGTCAGACGCAACGGATGAACGAACGAACTTATTGCCGACATGAACAGGTTTATGGTGTGTCCCAAAAGAAGTATTATCACCATTATGACATACTTTAGCACCGGCACGTCGCCGCTCATGCTCACAGCCAAATCGTTGAACACTCCGGCTATGATACCGCTCGACAGTCCCAACGCAAAGAGCCTTATATACGAGAGCACGTCGCCCAAAAGGCCGGTCACATTGTTGTATAACCCCCATAAGCCGCTCCCGAAGTTGGCGAAGATGCTCTTGCCCGGAGAACTGAAGAATATGTTGGCTATCATGAACACGGACACCAAAGCTATGTATATCGGCGAATCGAACCCGAACGGCACGCCTGCGCTCGAAAGCACGTACGCCAACGCCGACACCAGCACTGTAAGGGCCCAGCCGAGGGTGGATATCGCATATCTGAAACCCAAGTATTTGGTACGCGCATACACCTGCACGAACATGGCGTATATGATCTGCACCAACCCCACCACTATGGCGAAGGTAAACATATCCATCTGCCCAAGGAACGGCAGGTTCTTAAGAGGCTCGAAGCTCTTCAGCTCCATACCGAAGAACGTGCCGGTAACGCTACCCATTATCACGGCTGCGAACGAACACCACATCACGAGGGCGCTCACGCTACGGGCGAAATCGTTCTTACGCATGGCGATGTACGCGCCCAAAGCGCATAGGAATGTCACTATACCGTAGCCCAAGTCGCCGAAACAGATACCTACGAAAAGGATGAAGAACGGCGCGAAAAACGGCGTCAGGTCGAGCTCCCTGTAACCGGGCATGTCGTAAAGATTGGAGATCATCTCGCACAAGCGGGCGAAACGGTTGTTCTTAAGCAATATGGGAGGATTGTCCTCTATGGTGGGATCGGCAGTGAAGACCACCACACCCTCATCGGCGAACGCCTCGTCCACCTCGGTGCGTCGAGGTTCGGGCACCCAACCCTCTACGACCGACACTGAACCGTCCACCGCCTCACCTACAGTAGAGACCACCTTGCTGTGCGACAACTCGGCACGCACATCCTCGCGGGCACTCTCTATGAGCTTCATTGATGCGACGGCGCGGGCCAGCCCCATACGGGCATCGGCCAACTCGCTCTCGAGACTCTTTATGCGAGCCTCCTTGTCGTGTACACTGCTCTCGGGGCGACGCATCTCCACGGCCCCGTCGAAAGCTAGCTCCTCGCCATGCGACACGGCCACGAAACGGACATTGCCGTCGTCACCGTCCATACGCACTATGGGATATTCATGCTCCCACTCCGGATCGAACTGTTTGGCGGAAGATACGAAGAAGCGCAACTCCACCCCCTCCGCCGCGAGCTTGTCGAGCATAGCCGGATCGAAACCACCCCACACCGCGAGTTCATCACGCTCCTTGACGGCTTTGGATATGTCCGCCGAAATCTTATCAATGCGCGAAGAGCAGTCGCCCGAAGCTCTGACGGCCTCCTCGGCGGTGTCGTAAGGAGCAGCCGCAAGAAAATCCTCGTCTTTCTCGGCCGCCGCATGCACGTTCTTCAACTTAGCCAACACGGCATCGTATGCCGACATAGTTCCGATAAGGCGTTGCTGTTCCTCGTCGGGACGCCAATCGCTAACGGTCACGTCGACGACCCCTATCTCGCCCAGCTTGGCGAGAAACCGCTCCCGTTCGCTCTTGAGCAACAGGAACGTGTATTTAACCATCGGTGTAATCATAACGACAAACTATTACGCCTCAACATCACCGGCCTCCTCTGCGGCCTGAGCGTCATGACGGCTTTTTACAATCTTCTGCGACGACTTGCTCAGGTTCTCCTCGTCCTCCATGAAACGTTTGATCTTGAGCATCGCCTCCTTATACCCGGGTATCTGCACCTTTTCGTAAAGGTTGACCTTCTGTGTGGTCTTCTTGCGCGCGAACTCCAGCCGCTCCGACCTCTCGGTAGCGAGCCTGCTCCGCAAACCGAGCTCGGCCATCTTCTTAAGGAGTGCGACACCGTCGGGCAACCACGCCTCGGCCGAAAAGAGATTATACTCTTTCTCCGCAAAGACGATGGATTCGAGCACCGGCAGACGCACACCCGCAATCTTGGTCTCGCTCAATTCTATATCCTCTACCGAAATCATCTGCGGGTCGAACTCGCCCCACAGAGGCTTCATGTAGTCGTAACGGGCTATCAAAGCGGCGAGCTCCTCCTCGTAGGCATCGCTCTCCCGCTTGGCCCGTTTGACCTCCATACGCAAGGCCGACTCCTTGCTCTTGATGGTGGGCAAAGCCTTTTCACGCATCTTGAGCTGTTTGTCGAGCTCCCCGAGGGAGGTTTTGTTATACTGGAACTTTATTGCCATACACTACTCTTTTTCAGGCCAGTACTTTTCCACCAACTCGGCTTTGATAGCCACCTCCGACTTAGTGAAATACTTGGCGAACAACCGCCATGCCGTGTCGAGCATTCGGGTCACGTCTATGTTGACGTCTATAGCCAACAGCTCCTCCGAATAGTCGTGTGCGAACTGCAATGTACGCTGGTCGTAGTCCGAAAGGTCGAACCCGTTCTCCAATTTGGTCTTGGCGCCGGCGGCATCGGCATAGAGACGCACCGCCGCATTCATCACCTGAGGATGGTCTTCACGCGTCCGCTTGCCTATCACCAGCTGTTTCAGACGCGAGAGGCTTCGGAACGGATCCACGATGACCTTGCCGGTATCCGAGTCGTTACGCAGAAAGAGCTGCCCCTCGGTGATGTAACCGGTGTTGTCGGGCACGGCGTGAGTTATATCGCCGCCGTTGAGCGTCGTCACCGCTATGATGGTGATCGAGCCGCCGTTAGGAAGCTGCACCGCCTTTTCGTATATGCGCGCCAAATCGGAATAGAGCGAACCGGGCATAGAGTCCTTCGAGGGTATCTGGTCCATACGGTTGGAGACTATAGCCAGCGCATCGGCGTAGAGCGTCATGTCGGTGAGAAGCACCAACACCTTTTCGCCTTTATCCACAGCGAAATATTCGGCAGCCGTGAGGGCCATGTCGGGCACCAACAACCTCTCCACCGGGGGATTCTCCGTGGTGTTGACGAAGAATACTATACGGTCGAGCGCACCGGCGTTGTCGAATACGTTCTTGAAATAGAGGAAGTCGTCGTTGGTCAGACCCATGCCGCCCAGTATGATCTTGTCAGCCTTGGCCCTAAGGGCCACCATAGCCATCACTTGGTTATACGGCTGGTCGGGGTCGGCGAAAAAGGGTATCTTCTGACCCGACACCAAAGCATTGTTGAGGTCGATACCGGCTATACCCGTGGGGATGAACTCCGAAGGTTGCTTACGCTTGTAAGGGTTGACGGTAGGACCGCCTATCTCGCGCTCCTCTCCCTCCATATCGAAAGAGCCGAAGAGCGGCTTGCCGAAAGCGTCGAATATGTGGCCAGCCAAACCGTCGCCCACTTTGAGGCGGGGAGGCTCACCGTAGAATACGACCTCGGCGTCGGTGGAGATGCCCTCGGTGCCGGCGAAAACCTGCAGCGTCACTTCGCTGCCGTTTATGCGCACCACCTGCGCCAGACGTCCGCCCACAGAGGCCAGCTCGTCGTTACCTACGTCGGTGGCGCTCACCGAAACGGTCGCTTTGGTTATGTTGTCTATCTTGGTATATATTTTTCTGAATGCCTGTGTCTCCATAAAAACTGTTTTTGCGGACACGGTTACGCCTCTTTGGGACGTTCCGCGACCATCTGTTTAACCTTGGCGTCGTAGTTTTTGAAATTATCGCTCATGAACTCCGAATAGTTCATCTGACGCAATAAGTTGATCAGCTCCTTATAGAAAGTGGAACAATCCTCGAAATCCTTATGGGCGAAGCCCTCGCGACAGATATCCATTATGGTGTCGAACATATATCTCTGACGCTCTATGGGACAGTTGGAGTCGGTAGCATCGAACGAGTCCTGTTGCAGGAAGCAAAAGTCTATAAGCTCCGACTTCCAGTAACGGTCGTGATAGTTCACGGGGACACCGTCGTCACCGAGGATATTGATCTGCTCGTAAGCCTCCTTACCGCGCTGCACCATGGTCTTGGCCTCCTTGACCTTGGCTACCCAGCCTTTCTCGAAGTTCTGTTCGAGATACTCCTCTATCTCGGGGTAGTCGAGGTATTTGGAATAGCTCTCGAGCGGGTCTATGGCAGGATAACGCTTGCTGTCGGCACGCTGCTGCGACAAGGCGTAGAAGCATCGCGCCGCTTTCTTGGTAGACTCGGTCACAGGCTCCTTGAGGTTACCGCCCGCGGGAGACACCGTACCTATGAAGGTGACCGAACCTGTGGTGCCGCCCACCAATCTAACGAGACCGGCACGCGAATAGAAGTTGGATATGATGGCCGAAAGGTCCATGGGGAAAGCATCTGGACCGGGAAGCTCCTCCAGACGGTTCGACATCTCGCGCAACGCCTGCGCCCAACGCGACGTAGAGTCGGCGAGGATGAGCACTTTGAGACCCATGGCGCGATAGTACTCGCCTATGGCCATGCCGGTATAGACCGAAGCCTCGCGCGCCGCCACGGGCATGTTGGAGGTGTTGCATATGATAGTGGTGCGCTCTATGAGCTTGTGACCGGTGTGGGGGTCGTCCAGCTCGGGGAACTCAACGAATATCTCGACCACCTCGTTGGCACGCTCGCCGCAGGCCACCACCAATATGACGTCGGCATCGGCCTGACGCGAAATGGCGTGCTGCAACACCGTCTTACCAGCACCGAACGGACCGGGTATGAAGCCCGTGCCCCCCTCGGCTATGGGGTTGAAGGTGTCTATAGCGCGTAGCCCCGTCTCCATCACACGCGTGGGACGCGGCTTTTCGCGATAGGAGGTGACCGCCTTTTTGACCGGCCAACGCTGTATCATGGTAATGTCGTGATCGCGCCCTTCGGCATCGGTCACCACCGCCACGGTGTCTGTTATCTTATAGGTGCCGGCAGCCGCTACGCTCTTGACGGTATAACTGCCCTCGAACGTGAAAGGCACCATTATCTTATGGGTGATGAATTTCTCCGGCACCTGGCCTATCCAGCTGGCCGCCTCTACGGTATCGCCCGCTTTGGCTATGGGAGTGAACTCCCATGTGCTTTCGAAATCGAGCGGGTCGTTATAGACACCCCTTTCGAGGAAGAGCGTGTCGAGGTTAGCCAAGTCGTTCTGCAGACCGTCGTATATGCGCGACAGTATGCCCGGACCCAACGTCACCTCGAGCATGTGACCCTCGAACTCCACGGGCGACCCCATACGCAAGCCGCGCGTGCTCTCGAAGACCTGCACCGACGCCTTGTCGCCGTTAACCTTTATGACCTCGGCCATAAGACGCGACCCTCCGACGGTGATGTAACAAATCTCATTCTGCGATACGGGGCCGTCCACCTTGACAGTCACAAGATTGGATGTGACACCCGTTACCTGACCGGTTGTTTTCATATATCCGTTTTTTATTTTTAGACTGTGTAAATTTATAATGGCCGTCTCGAGCCATTCTTTACATTTTCATATCGCAAGAGACATGAAAATGCGAAAAGGAACCAAAAGGGCCAGTTAACCCTAAACCTCCTAACGCGACACCGCCTTTTCCACCACATCGGCAGGAGTAAGCTGTTCTATAAGACGGTCGAGCATCTGCCTGCCGGCCTCTTTGTCGAGCACCATCCAGCGGCATATTACAGACACCTTCACGAGGTAACCCAATATGAAATCTATATTGAAGTAGTCGAACACGGTGATGTCGTCCACCTTGTCCCATCTAAGCTCGTCGAGGCGACGCTCCTTGGAGAGCATCTCGTCCGAATCGAGTATGGATATGAGCTCGTCCACCTTGTCAAACGTGCCTTTGAGGCCGAAGTCGGGGGTGTAGTCGTTCTTGAGGCGGTCGGTTACGGCGTCGTCGCCTACCACCACGCCGGCTATATCCATCCCTTTACGACGGGCCGTATATGCGGCCACGATGTCACGCAGACGACGGTCGAACCTCGACCATTCTCTCAAAAACCTGTCCGACGAGTGTTCCGCAGCGGCATAATAGCTCTCCCACAAGGCCCTTTCCACATCGACGATCTCCTCCTCGTCTTCGTCTCTATCCGTAGAGACATATCCGTCGAGCACCTTTTTTATATATACAGGAAGCTGCACATCCGACTCCTGCAACGAGTCGTCGTCGGCACGATCGCCGAAATAGCGGCCGCACACCGCCTCCACAGCCTCCGGCGACAGATTGGCCGGAACCACATAACGTTCCCTGTCGGCACGCCTCGACATTATATTAGCTATGTCGTTACGCCACAGCAACATTCTGACATAAGCCATGTCGCCCGACCCCACCTGCGAGGCGATCTCCCCGAGCAAGGCCTCCACATCGAGCCCCTCGCCGTCCGAATCGGGGGTGTACTCCGCCAGCGACGAGACCAAATAGTTGTAGTTATTTGAAAAAAGAGCCATACACTCCTACTTTTCTTCAAACAAAATCTTACCGAGCCTTTCGCGCAGATAGCTTTTCACCAAACCGTCGAAATCTTTCTCATCGAAAGAGATATAGTAGCTTTCGCCCTCGGGCACCAATCTGAAGCCTCTGCCTATGCCGTCGCCGCCTTTGACGGTAAACTCGCCGGCAGCCTTGTCTACGGCCGACGCCAGATAGTCCGCCGCCTTAGCCTCGTTCTCCGGAGAAACGACGACCTTGCCGCCGTCGAAGTTCTTAACGGCATCGCTCATGAGCGAACGCACGAAACCGTCGTCACCGAAAGCCTCTTTGACCTGAGCGCCAGGCACCTTAGCCAAAACCATCTCCGACAAAGCGTTTTTGGTGGCGGCTATAACCTGCGAAGCGGCCATCTTGAGCTCGCTCTCTCCTCTACGCACTATCTCGGCAGAACGCTTCTGGGCATCTTCCGCCTTCTCGGCAGCTCTCTTTTCGGCTCCGGCCACTATGGCTGCGGCCTCCTCTTTAGCCTTGGCCACAATGGCTTCCGCCTCGGCCTTACCCTTAGAGAGCCCCTCCTCGTAGAGCTTCTCGGTCAACTGTTGAATCTTGTTTTCCATATATAGCATTTTTGTATTCGGCATTACGGCCCCGATGCCTATAAAACTGAACTACAAACACATAAACCCATAAGCATCGAGATTATCGGTTTACAAAATACGAAATATTTCGATACGAAACAATCGGCGCATCAAAAAAACCAATTTTAACGCAATTTCGACCATATCGCTTATAAGCAGGCGTTATGACCGCGAGTTAAAAATAATATCCCATAGCAAAAAACAGACCGAAGTCATCGGTAGAGAAACGGATAACGACACATCCGTAACCGCACCTAAAAGTGAAACTACTCCATTTCGCACCAATATCACGTCTATTTGTACAGCCGATAATTATTGTAATACAATATTTGTTTTTTGACATTTTTATTTATCACTAATCAGAATCACAATATCACTAATTAACAATATTTTACATACAAAAATCACTATAAATCAACCGCAATATTGCAAAAAATATTATAATAAATGAACCTAATATTAAAAATATTTTTACATTTGCATTGCATTGATATGGTATATAAATGAACTTTTACTACAGTACCACATTCGCACTTATAGTGAAAATACGACTATGAAATTCTACGAAACATGACGATTCAGGAGAAAATGAAGATAGAGCAAGCCAACATCGACAAGATATATCTATATCGCGAGGGCGGCTTCTGGAAAGCTTACGAGCGGTCGGCATACATGTTCTACCTGCACATAAAGAAATATCTGGTGCAGAAGAAATATGTCAAGAGCGTAGATTCGTATGTGGTCTACCTCGGTTTCCCCGACTCCAAGGTCAGCGACCTGACACGTGAGTACACCGTTACGGTACCCGACGAGAAACAACTCGTAGTCTCGTCCGGCCATTCGGTCGACCCATCGGAGTTCGACACGTGGAAAGCGCTTATAGAGATGAAGCACGAGGAGCCCAAACCGTCCATAGCCAAAACGGAGACCGGCGATGCCGAACGCGAGGCTATCCACAGAATACGCAACTTCATGCTCGAATCGGCCAATCCCATAGAGTGTCTCATTTTCGTCAAAGAACTAAAACATCTTCTTACCAATGGCCCTGTTTAACGAACTGCCGGTATACCAACGATGCAACGACCTTCTGGCCTCGTTTTCCAAACTGTTGCCGGGAATGAACCGCGTCTACCGCGTGATATACGGCGAACGCATATCGCAATACATAATAGAGGTGATGGCCTCCCTGTTCAAAGCCAACAGAGACAAGCGCCTCAAATCGCAATACCTGATGCTCTCCCGCGAGGAGTTCGTCAAGGTAGTCATAGGCATAAGACTGCTCTACGAACTGAGGGCCATCAACAAGAAGAGCTTCATAAACCTGTCGCTTATGACCGAAGACGTATCGAAACAGCTGGCCACATGGTACGATCAGGCCAAAAACGAAAGGGTACAATAATCGGCGCGTAAGGCGTGTCTTGCAGCTATGTATAATTTGGATAAGGAGTTTTATGTGTCGCTGTGTCACGCCCCGCGCCTTTTTACTATATACGGCTCTTTGAAATACACAGGCAGTGCGGTGCATGCCGCCGTCTCGCGTCGTCCTTTGTAAACGTCTGCTTACAAACCGTCGCTTAGTTGGAGTTTCCCGCTGTCGGTCAGCGTAACAACTCGTCCGGTGCGCTTGAGATCGCCGGTACGAACGGTCAATATTGGTCGTCTACGCAGTATAATTCCGGCAACGCGTACTACATGAACTTCAACAGCAGCAATGTGAACACGAACAACGCCAACAAGACGTACGGATTTAGCGTGCGCTGTGTCCGCCAAGAATTTACAGCCCTGATTTTTAATTAAAGATCTTTGAAATATACAGGCAGTGCAGAACATGCAGTCCGTCTCGCGTCGCTTTTTGCAAACGTCTGCTCTTATCCGTTGCAGTGTTGGAGTTTCCCGCTGTCGGGTACCGCAATAACGATTCGGCCGGTACGCTGAACAATGCCAGTACGAACGGCAACTATTGGTCGTCTAATCAGAACGACTCTAACAACGCGTACTATATGAACTTCAATAGCAGTAGCGTGAACACGGACTGGAACAACAGGCGGAACGGATTTAGCGTGCGCTGTGTCCGCCAAGAATTTACAGCACTGATTTTTAATTAAAGATCTTCGAAATACACAGGCAGTGCAGAGTATTCTGTCCGTCTCGCATCGCTTTTTGTAAACGTCTGCTTGCTTACTGTCACCGCATTGGAGTTTCCCGCTGTCGGTTTACGTAACAACTCGGACGGTTCGCTGAACAATAACGGTACGAACGGCTACTATTGGTCGTCTACACAGAACGACTCTAACAACGCGTACAACATGAACTTCAATAGCAGCAGTGTGGGCACGAACAACAACAACAGGCGAAACGGATTTAGCGTGCGCTGTGTCCGCCAAGAATTTACAGCCCTGATTTTTAATTAAAGATCTTCGAAATACACAGGCAGTGCAGAGTATTCTGTCCGTCTAGCATCGTTTTTTGTAAACGTCTGCTCTTATCCGTTGCAGCGTTGGAGTTTCCCGCTGTCGGCTACCGCAACAACTCGTCCGGTGCGCTGAACGAAGCCGGTACGAACGGAAACTATTGGTCGTCTACACAGTACGACTCTAACAACGCGTACAACATGTACTTCAATAGCAGTAGCGTGAACACGGACTGGAACAACAGGAAGAACGGTCGTAGCGTGCGCTGTGTCCGCCAAGAATTTACGACCCTGATTTTTACAGATCAAACGCAAAAACTCATTGACATAGCAGGCAGTGCGAAACATATCGCAACGTCTCGCGTCGCTTTTTGTAAACGTCTGCTTTAAAGTTCCCGTAGTATTGGAGTTTCCCGCTGTCGGTGACCGGAACAACTCGTCCGGTGCGCTGGAGAATGCCGGTACGAACGGATTCTATTGGTCGTCTACGCAGAACAGTTCAACCAACGCGTACGACATGAACTTCAACAGCGGCAATGTGAACACGAACAACAACGATAAGCGAAACGGATTTAGCGTGCGCTGTGTCCGCCGAGAATTTACGACCTTAAAAACAATCAGGGTTGCGGCGAGGGTCGGGCGGCAAGCCGTGCAGGACAACTGCCCGAGAGTGCCCCGTAAATTCAGCAGACTACTGGGAGCGAAAAAACATTCTCTTAGTCGAAAGAATGGCGATGCGATTCGGTTTCCGATATGCCGGCTCCGTGCCGGGTCTTGCACTGCCTTTTGTAAACGTCTGCTCACATCATTTTGCTCTATACGGAGTTTCCCGCTGTCGGGTACCGTAACAACGACGCATCCGGTACGCTGAACAACACCGGTACGCAAGGCTACTATTGGTCGTCCGTGCAGTACGACTCTAACAACGCGTACCGTATGAACTTCAACAGTAGCGGCATGAATACGAACAACAATGATAAGCGAAACGGATTTAGCGTGCGCTGTGTCCGACAAAGAATTTACGACTCTGATTTTTACAAACGCTCTTTGACACAAGACAACCCGGGACAACATCCCGCACGGCATGATGTAAACGCCTGCTATACAGTTTCCCGCTGTCGGTGACCGCAACTACTCGTCCGGTTCGCTGGAGAATGCCGGTACGTGGGGCAACTATTGGTCGTCTACGCAGAACAGCTCCACCAACGCGTACAACATGAACTTCAATAGCAGCAGCGTGAATCCGAGCAACAACAACAATAAGCGGAACGGCTTTAGCGTGCGCTGTGTCCGCCGAGAATTTACGACCTTAAAACAAATCAGGGTTGCGGCGAGGGTCGGACGGTAAGCCTTTACGGACAACTGCCCGAGAGTGCCCCGTAAATTCAGCAGGCTACTGGGAGACATTCTCTTAGTCGAAAGAATGGCCGTGCGGTTCGTAATGTCCCGCGTTGCCTTTTGTAAAAGTCTGCTCGTTTTGTCTTCCGCTATATGGAGTTTCCCGCTGTCGGGTACCGCAACAACACGGACGGTGCGCTGAACAATCCCGGTACGAACGGAAACTATTGGTCGTCTACGCAGAACAGCTCTTCCGACGCGTACGAGATGTACTTCAATAGTAGCAGTGTGAACACGAACAATCCCAACAGAAAGAACGGCCTTAGCGTGCGCTGTGTCCGCCAAGAATTTACGACCCTGATTTTAACACAACCTCTCTGACACAACAAGCGACACAGGGACCCTACGTCCCGTAAGGCCAGATGTAAACGTCTGCTGCAAGTTTCCCGCTGTCGGTTACCGAAACTACACGGACGGTTCGCTGAACAATGCCGGTACGAACGGAAACTATTGGTCGTCTACACAGAACGATTCTTCCAACGCGTACCGTATGAACTTCAATAGTAGCAGCATGAATACGAACAACAACTATAAGACGAACGGATTTAGCGTGCGCTGTGTCCGCCGAGAATTTACGACCTTAAAACAAATCAGGGTTGCGGCGAGGGTCGGGCGGTAAGCCGTCTGGACGACTGCCCGAGAGTGCCCCGTAAATTCAGCAGGCTACTGGGAGAGCAATATGCGCTCTTAGTCGAAAGAATGGCCGTGCGGTTCCAATGTCCCGTGTTGCCTTTTGTAAACGTCTGCCCGTTATGTTTTCCGTTACGTGGAGTTTCCCGCTGTCGGCTTCCTCTACTACACGGACGGTTCGTTGCGCTACCCCGGTACACAGGGCTACTATTGGTCGTCCGTTCAGAGCAATACTGACGATGCACACCGCATGTACTTCGTCGGCAGCAGTATAGACGTTAACACTAACGGCAAGCGGGCCGGGTTTAGCGTGCGCTGTGTCCGCCAAAGAATTTACGACCCTGATTTTTACATAAAATACAAAACATAACATGACAATAAGCGATAGAGAACTATTGGAAGACCTCTTCGACGCCTACTACGAGGCGCGCAAGAACAAACGCAACACCGTCAACCAGTTGCAGTTCGAGATAGGCATGGAGCACAACATCATAGAGCTCCACCGGCAGATAACGGAGAGGCGTTATACCACCGGCAAGAGCATCTGCTTCGTTGTTACCAAACCAGTGAAACGCGAGGTATTCGCGGCCGATTTCCGCGACCGTGTGGTACATCACTTGGTTTTCGGCTATATGTTGGCTATGTGCGAAAGATCGTTCATAGAAGACAGCTACTCGTGCCGCAAAAACAAAGGCACTCTTTTCGGCATAGAACGTCTGGAGCGCAATATAAGGCGTTGTTCTGACAACTACAAACGCGAATGTTACATACTCAAACTCGACCTGAGAGGCTATTTCATGAGCATCGACAAACAGATGCTCAAAGACAAGATACGCCGTATGCTCGATAAATTCCGCAAACGTGCGGTGTCGCCGCAAGACGAGCTTTACTACAGCATGAACGCGAAATACGATAGTCTGAAAGAGGAGCGCGGCCCTAACGGGCGAGTCGCATTCGACGAGATCGTCGACTTCGACCTGCTATGGTATCTGGTAGAGATAGTGATCGACAGCGACTGCACACGCAATTTCATATTCAAGAGCAAACCGTGGGAACGGGAGGGGCTCCCGAAATCGAAAAGCCTGTTCCACTCTCGCACCGGATGCGGACTCCCCATCGGCAACCTTACCTCCCAACTATTCAGCAACATATATCTCAACGACTTCGACCACTTCATGAAGCGCGACATGGGGCTCAAATACTATGGTCGCTATGTGGACGACTTTTACGTCATACACGAAAACCGCGAATTTTTAGTGAATCTCATAAAGGCCATCTCCGACAAACTGTGGACCGACTTCAGACAGGTGCTCCACCCCCACAAGATATATTTGCAACCATACATTCGCGGAGTGGATTTTCTCGGTGCGCGCGTCAAGCCCTACACCCGTCTGGTGAGCCGCCGCACCAAAGCCAACTTCCGACAGGCCATGAAAGAGATCGACCGCGAATGCGGGGGCGATATGAACTACGAAAAGGCATTCCTTGTCCGTTCCAGAATCAACTCATACGCCGGCTATACCCGCCACTACAAGGCTTTCGGACTAAGACGCCACCTTATGTCGCAGGGACGGTTTTTCAAATACATGTATCTTAGCAAATTCTGTGAGAAAGGTGTGATTAAACGCAAATACATGAACCAGTGGTATGACGATCTAATAAAAGAGGTGCTATCTCTCAACTCCCCGCAGGACAACGGCATAACCAACCCCGACACCTCTCCGGGAACAGAATCGTTTCTGAACGACTGAATATAAACATGTTGCCGTCCGATAAAAATCCGATCAGAGATGCTACGTTCCGGATATCACCGAAAACCAGACTGCTTAAAACTGAACCTGTAATAATTTTTGTCCGGCAAGAATCACCAAAGCACACGTAATCATATTATGCAGATCTCCGTCAAAAAAGAGGATTGTTTTATCTTCCATACGCGTCACCTAAAGAGGAGACTGCGGTAGACCGCATCGGCGGGAAGCCATAAAAAGGCTATTATACGCCTTTATCGAATAACACTTATAGTTTTAACTGCATTCACTGGAGTGCTTCCGTCGGAGAGTTTCCGCCCACTGCGAGGTGCGGCCCGCCTCCCTCATTATTCTGGCTGAAAAACGGAACAAGTATATGATTGCCGGAACTTACCGGGCCTCCATGGGCGGAAAATTCCCCATGGAGGCCCGCCGGTCTTTATTTTTCACGCCTCATGCCTTTGGGTGAAAAGCGAAATATGTGTCCTTCGCCAAGCCGGAAACACACTATGTGCACGACCTCGTCACCCTATATACGGTCGTTCCGCATCGGGATGATGTTTCCACCTTCTATGCGACCATATCCAATATTCGGGATGTTCGCGTATGAGCTCTTCGAGTGCGGCCGCGTAACGCCTTGTGATAGTGTCGGGAGCCACATGCTCCTCCCCGTCGTAAAGCAAAGTGAACCTGACGGTATAATACCCCCTTTTGGAAGTACGTCGGATAGCCATGAACACCACCGACATATTGAAGCTAAGAGCCATTCTCTCCATACCTACGAAGAATGCGGTGGGCTGATCGAGAAACCGGATGAAATTTTTCACCCCCATTATGGGCGGGGTCTGGTCGGCAATCAGAGCAACTATGGGATGACGTCCGGCGGCTATCTCGCGCATGACAGAACGTGTTACCGCCTTCATGGTGACAGGCTCGGTACCGAAGCGCGAACGCATTTTCTTATAGAACATCTCCGCCATACGGCTCGAAAGCGGATGATATACGGCCTTTACAGGATGATCGGTGAAAAGGCTGTACCCGATGGTGTATTCCCACTGTCCGTAATGCGACATGGCGGCTATGAGCGACCTGCCGTACGAGGCCTTATCTACTACTTCCCTGTTCTCATAAACCATATATCGACGCAACTCGCTCTCTGTCATAGAGGCAAGAGATATCGTCTCTACGAATATATCGCCCAGATGTCTGTAAAACCTGCGTTCTATCTCGAGCCTTTCGGCGGCACTTTTTTCGGGAAACGACCGCTCTATGTTGCCCGCCACCACGGCACGCCTGTAACGGAGCACCCTATAGAGCACGAACGACAACACGTCCGACACGCCGTAACGATACCATCGCGGCATCCGTCCGAACGACCACGCCATCGCCCACAACAGACGGAACAACACCCTTTCAGACAACTCTTTCATTATCCTACAGGATAAACTTCGCGTTCGGTTACAGTGGCGCTGACGGCCTGCAGATATTTATCGTATATGAGGTTGTTGCACGCCACTATCTCGCCACCCGTTATATAGTCGTCGCCTCCGCGGTAGTCGGTGACACGTCCGCCGGCCGCACGCACTATCAGCGAACCGGCAGCCACATCCCACGACGAAAGATTGAACTGCGAATAACCGTCGAAACGACCGCAGGCGACATAGGCCAAGTTAGCGGCGGCGGAACCTATACGGCGTCCACCGTGCGTATATTTGATGAAATATTCCTGTTGCAGACGATATTCGGCCATGCGGTCGAGGCTATCGTAAGAGAACCCTGTGGCTATCAACGACTCGTCGAGTATGTCGATCTGCGAGACATGTATCTCCTTGCCGTTCATATAGGCTTTGGAGCCCTGCCATGCGTAGAAACTCTCGTTACGGGTGATCTCGTGCACCACGCCTACCACTATCTCGCCCTTGTATGCGAGGGCTATGCTGACGCAATACGGAGGAAGACGGTGCATATAGTTGGTAGTGCCGTCGAGCGGGTCTATTATCCAAACATAACCGTTACCCTTAGACCGGATCGGACCGTCGGCCGCATCGGTGGCCTCCTCTGCGAGGAAATCGGCACCCGGTACGATGGGGGCGAGCGCATCCACTATCATCTTCTCAGCCTCGTAATCGACACCGGTAACCATATTGTGCATACCCTTGAGCTCGACATCGTCCCATGAAAAATTCTCGCTCTCCTTTTCTATGAAAGAGGCGGCTTCGGCGGCTATCTCTCTTACTTTGGAACAGATCTCTTCATAGTCTATTTTAGCCATATACGTATGTTTTTTTATTTCACCGGACGTTTCCCCTCTCGGCAATTTACCTTAAAACGTCATTATCGTCCGCTTTCAGTCGAACGACATCACAAATATAACACTATTTTTCGTTTGCAAAACCATAGAGCATGGCTATCTCTTGCGGCCATTTGCTCTCGTCCGGGGTCTCCAGACATAACGGCATATCGTCGAAACGGCTGTCGGCGGCAACGTAACGAAACACCTCCGTTCCAAGGGTACCGGCACCGAGACTGTTATGACGGTCGACCCTGCTACCCTTGGCTTTCATAGAATCGTTGAGATGCATCCCCCGAAGATAACCGAACCCTATGACCCTGTCGAACTCGGCGAAAGTGGCGTTGCAGGCCTCACGGGTGGAAAGGTCGTAACCGGCGGAGTAGGCATGACATGTATCGATGCACACCCCCACTCTCGACTTGTCGCCGACATTGTCTATTATAAACTTCAGCTGTTCGAAGCTATAGCCCATATTGCTTCCCTGTCCGGCCGTGTTTTCAATGACGGCTGTTACCCCTTGCGTCTTGTCGAGGGCTATGTCGATAGACTCAGCTATACGCAACAAACACTCCTCGTCTCCGATCTTACCGAGAGTACTGCCGGGATGGAAATTGAGCCTGTCGAGACCCAACTGCTGGCAACGGCTCATCTCGTCGACAAAAGCGGTGCGCGATTTAGCCAACCCATCCGCCTCCGGATGACCGAGATTGATGAGATAGCTATCGTGAGGCAATATCTGGGCAGGAGAGAAGCCGTACTTGGCGCAATTCTCCTTGAACAAAGCTATGGATCTATCGCTCAACGGAGGCGCTACCCACTGACGTTGATTCTTGGTGAAAAGGGCGAAAGCCTTGGCCCCTATGGCCGCCGCATTTACAGGCGCATTCTCTACGCCGCCCGCCG
The DNA here is from genome assembly GCA_910588925.1 of uncultured Rikenellaceae bacterium. GTDB lineage: Bacteria > Bacteroidota > Bacteroidia > Bacteroidales > Rikenellaceae > CASDZP01. The sequence goes on along the minus strand of CAJURV010000009.1, from coordinate 305 downwards.
CCGAAACATGTGCTCCGAAATATTTCATTGCATATCCGTTTTTAATGATAACCGTATCTAAAAGATAAGGCTTAAATATACGAAAATTTCAAATACGGATGCACTTTATCAATTAAGTTTCTTTTAACGCACAAATGTGAACTTCGGGCGACATCATACGAATGACAGGTCTACGGAAAGAATCAGCATAAACACAGGCTATATGCCAGTCCTCGCTTCGCTAATAGCCATCAAATACTCCCCTCTTATTCAGCCCCTCGCTTCGTTCGAGCCATCACCTCCCTTTCCACTCGACGGACCCCGAA
>CAJURV010000008.1 GCA_910588925.1 uncultured Rikenellaceae bacterium | reverse complement strand
CGACAATTCATGCGTTCAGAGATCGCGTACTTCCCAAACTCCACGAAAACTTCCTACATGTGCGTCACGAACCTATAAAATCCCTAACGCGTCCCCGAAGGGGATGCACCCGCACGAGCAATACAAAAACGGCCCCAACAAAAATAAACGTAACCTAAACGGAAACGCTAATAAATTTCCTACTACACTAAACACAACCGCAAAAGACAAGGCATAAAAAGCCGCCCAACAACAGCCAACCAAAACGCCGTAAGGCGTATATACTACAGAAATGAACCAAAGCGTAAAACCGAACAAGCAAACTCAAATACGCCGTAAGGCGTACCCTGCACAGGCAAAAGCCCCGAGCGAAGCGAGAGGCAATCAAACACAAGTTCCGCCGTCCCATCCCGAGGAACGAGGGATGAGCGGGCCGCACCTCGCGGCGGGCAGAAATTTCCCCCATCGGAGGCCCGCGTAAGTTCCTGCAATCATAGAACCTTTCCGCTTATTTTACACCCAACTACTCTCGCAAACTCCACGCTTAAGCGGTCCCCCGCAGGCTCCGGCCCTTGTGAATCACTCCCCCACACGCTAACAGTCAACTTCCCGCAAAAAAAGACCTTTTCATAATGAATCCTTACCTATGGCTCTCGCTCCGCTCGGACCTTCATACGGAAGAAAAGCACAGCTAATGCGCATACCGTCAAGCTAAAAATAACCTCACTGTCACGCAAGCCAAACGGGAAAACCTAAATAGTCCTCACCAAACGTCGAGTAAAAGCGCTGCCATATCACCTCGCCCAATAGCGTTTTCTCCACAGACTCCCTATACACAAGATTTTACTACACATAAAACCAAAATAACCGCCTCAGTTGTCATGTTCGCAAAATAATATTATCTTTGTCCCCGCAACAGGAGCCCGAATGGTGGAATTGGTAGACACGCCGGACTTAAAATCCTGTGACCCTTTCGGTCGTGCGGGTTCAAGTCCCGCTTCGGGTACATATCAAGCCTACAAATCCCTAAATTAAATAGATTTAGGGATTTATCTTTTTTAATAATGCGCAAGTTTCCTTATCCCCACAAAATCATCATGGAACAATACCTTAAAGAGGCCGCAGAAAACACCCGCAAAGCCCGAGATATAATAGACGAATTGAACGTTGTAACGGCATGGGAAGCTATCGGGGCGGAGGTGCGGCAAGTAGGCTCCCTAGCCATGGGACTCATGATGAAACACCGCGACATAGACTTCCACATATATACTCCTACGCTCGATCCTGCGGCCGACTTCGGCGTGATGGCTAAACTTGCCGGAAACAAATCGGTAAAACGAATGGAATATACCAACCTTTCGGACACAGAGGAGGCCTGCATGGAATGGCATGTATGGAAAGAGGATAACGACGGCGACTTATGGCAGATAGACATGATACACATAGTCGCAGGATCGCGCTACGACGGCTATTTCGAGAATATGGCAAGGCGCATCGCCGAGGTGATGACAGAGGAACAAAGGCGCACCATTCTTAAACTCAAATACGACACTCCCGACAACGAAAAGATTATGGGCGTAGAGTATTATCAGGCAGTGATACGCGACGGCATAAGCACCTACTCCGAACTTGAAAAATGGCGTAAGGAAAACCCCATATCCGGTATCGTAGAGTGGATACCTTGATCCTCCCCTTTGAAAACCCGATTCGGGAATCGCATATACAATATTCCGGGCGTACGTATATTTTCGATCTCCCTTAATAAAACGGGGCTATCCTAATCAGAAATAATATCTGAAAATTCCGTATATTTGCAGTGGAATAAAAACCTGGGGGATGGAAACGATAAAGGAGACGACCCTTTACGAAAAGACTGAATATCTGTGTGCCGATCGCGACTATGTGGCTCTTAACGAGTTCTACCACCAGCTCATGGACGAGTTGTCGGGTTACGGTTTCATGCCCTCGTCTCAATACGATTTCATTCTAAGCCCGGATAACATATTAGTCACCGAACTATACCGCTGTAAATACGACTTCAAGCTGATAGGCGACGGCGGTGAGAGGATCCGAAAACAGTTCCTGCCGCCTTTAGACAGATCGGATGTGGAACACGCCTGCATGGTGGACGCTTCGGTCTACTCCATAGTGTTGTCATTGGCTGTTTTGAAAGAAGCTCCGGAGCTGTATGCGGTTTATTGCCGTCCGGGGGCGCTCTTTTTCGGCCTCGACAGTTTCACGAGCAACGGACGGAGCGGCGCCGACAAGCTCATAACCGGCAAATACCTCGCCTATCCCGATATAGCCCGTTGCTACGACATTATAACCTTCTTGCGTAACGGCGGCGTGGAGGAGTCGGAGATAGAGAGCGCAGGAGGAACCAAATCGTCTAAAACGGATAAAAGCGACCGTCCCGACGCCAACGGATGGTTCCCCATACACAAGGCCGCGGCGGACGGTAACCTAAAGCGATTCAAACGTCTGGCATCACACGGAGGACACCTCTACGACCGTGTCCGCGACGGACGTACCGTGCTACACATAGCCGTACAGAACGGCAACGCCGACATAGTCCACTATTTGGTGGAGGAGATCGGTTTCGACATAGACCTGCAGGAACGCATGCTCTCAAAGACGGCACTGCACAGAGCCATAGACAACGACGACAGGGCTATGGTCGACTATTTGGTTTCGCACGGCGCCGACTACAAAAGATACGCTCTCTCCCCGCTATCGTATGCCGTAGAGCGCAATAGCATGTTGATTGTCAAATACTTCGTAAACAACGGACTTATCGACGTCAATAGCCGCGACTCATACGGAGAGCCGCCTATCTATTACGCCATATCGCGCGGCAATGCCTCCGTTTTGCGCTTCCTCATCTCGTCGGGAGCCTCGGTATCAGTCAACAGCGGATCGGGCATGCCGTTGGTGGAGCTGGCGATCAAGAACGGCGACATAAACATAGTGCGCCCCGCAGTGGCCTCCTTAGAGCCGTCTTTCGACCGTCTAAAGGCCCTATGCGACTACGCCAAGAGCAATTCCACACCGGAGGTGACGGCCCATCTTTCAGACCTCTACCATCAGTCGGCAGGGCAACACGCCTATTCCAAACTAATGGAGATCAACAATATGCGTTCGTTGATCCCATCCATAGCCAAAGTCATAAACGTAGATGCCGACACGGCGGCCCACATAGCCGGACGCAACAGACGCAACCTCTCGCCTTTCGTTATGTGCGAGCTGGGAATGTTGCCCGAACTGCTTTTCAACATAGAACGCGGACGTGTCAACGTAAGTTCGCGCAACCATTTGGGTTACACTCTATTGCACGTAGCGTGCGATAAAGGCTACGAGCGTATCGTAGAGCAACTGATAGCCTCTGGGGCCGATGTCAACCTACGCGACGGCATAGGCCGAAGCCTTTTCAGATTCATATATCGCAGGGGCGAGACCCCCTTGCATCGTGCCGCGGCCATAGACAGTTGCCGCATAGTTCACATGCTCATAGAGGCCGGGGCGCACGTCGACTGCTACGACTACTACCACTCCACTCCGTTACATTTCGCCGCCATGCACGGTAATTACGACATGGTACGCATGCTCGTAGAGGCCGGCGCCGATGTGGCAGCCCGTGACGACGACGGTAACGAACCGTTACTGATGGCCATACGTAACGGCGGAACGGCCATAGTGGGATATCTGCTCGACCACGGAGCCGACATAAACGCCACCTCCAATAGCGGAGAGGCCCCCATACACAGAGCTACCAGAATGACCCGCAAGGACACCGCCCTGCTGTTGCTACGACGCGGTGCCGACATCAACGTACAGGACGGCGGCTATAAAAGCCCTCTGCACATAGCCATAGAGAACGGAATGGAGAGTCTGGCTCGCGAATATATCGCATGCGGTGCCGACCCGTACGCGCTCGACCTCTTCGATAAGAATGCGGTGCATTACGCCTCCGAATCAAAAGACGAAAAGCTCCTATCCCTATTCAGATAGTGAAAATTCACGACAGCGCCACACGTAAGCCTACAGGTTCGGTGAATATATAGCCTACATACCGTCCCACATCTTCAAAGCCTATTTCCAACGCGTTCACGCATCTACCGCTATCCGCATAACGCGTCTATTCCCCTCCACCCGGCGTACACGAAACCGTTGTCGCACTTAGAATAAAAAACACTTAAAAGTGATTTTCCCTTATAAAAAATAATTATATTTGCGCATTGAATAGCGTTACTGCACGCACCTGAATGAAAAGGAATCTAGGCAATTCTCAAAGTCAACAATTCAGGTGATAACGCTGCGCTTTTATCGTAATCGGTTGTGATTGCGGTATATGATATGGGTAATCCATGTTTTGCGCAGGTTGTTTGTACTTGGTTTGGTTGACGGGTGCCTAGCCTTCTTTTCTGGACTTTAGTAAAACACCTGCGCTTTTTTGAATAGACGCAGGTGTTTTTTTATAAACCACCGTCAAGGGAGTTAAATATATCGAATGAGACTGGAACAGGGGCGGCCGTTGCGGCGTTAAGCGATATTTATCTTTTAGGTATTTTCGCCCGACGGTCCGTCCTGCGGTTCTTCGATCTATTAAGCAGTTTTAATACAGATAGATATGAAAGGGTACGACACGCTCATAACACGTAAGAATCCCTCTTTGTTCATGTTTATGCTCGATTGTTCGGCGAGCATGTCGGAACGTATCGTGTACAACGGTGTCATGATGTCTAAGATGGAGGCTCTCGGACGCATCATCAACACGTCGCTCGAAGAGATAAAATCGCGTTGCCGCAGAGAGGACGGCTATTACGACTATTTCGGACTCTCCGTTCTCGGATACGGCAACGACAACGTGGAGTCGTTGTTCGACAGACTCTTCCCCGGCAAGAGCATAGTGAGCATCAACGACATAGCTCATGCCGACGTTCCCAAAGTCACATACGAGACCATACGCCTGTATCAGGGACGCACTATAAGCTCCCATGTGACGGTTCCCGAACTGATATGTCCATTTTCGTGCGGCAATACCCCTATGGGGATAGCGCTTGCCGAGGCTTACGACACAGCGGAGGAATGGATAGCCGCCCACCCGGACAGCTTCCCTCCGGTGATATTCAACATAACCGACGGAGAGTGTACCGATGTGCCGGACACCATATTGCTGTCGGTGTCCGAACGCATCAAATCGCTCGCCACATCTGCAGGTAACGTGTTGCTGTTCAATGTACACCTGTCTACTGACGACTCCGGTCGCGGGATAATATTCCCCTACTCCAAAGAGAAACTGGCGGCGGACGACCGTACGGCGGCGTTATTGTTCGACATGTCGAGCGATCTGCCTGAATCGTTCGTTCCGGCGGAGGGCGATCGTCGTGCCAAAGCCATGTCATATAATTCGTCCATGTCGGAATTGGTGAAGATGATAAATATAGGTTCCGTAAGCGTAAACAATATACTGTAATGAGAAAGGCTACTATCATAGATGTGATGGAGGCGTTGGCTCGCGGCGGAGATTCCGGGCTATCCATGCCGTCTCCCGGCTTGATGCACGACGCCTATGTGAGCGATCGTTTCTCCGTGACTTTCGCCTCTGACGACCGCAACGAGGCTTCGGACCTCGTGCGTGTAATTATAAACCCTTTCGATGCCAAAGCCCGTGCTACGGTAGATAACGCCGCAGTCATAGAGACATTGGATTGCGCGGCATTCACACGGGTGCGCCTGTTGCGCGACGGATTGACGCTTTTCGACGCCGTAGGAGAACCGTATCATGCCGATGTAATAATATATTCGCGCCCTGCCGCCACTGTCGATCTCGGCGCTTTGGTATCGGGCCGCCATAACATAGGTGCCGCGACTCTCGCCTCTATCGCGCGGGGAATAGCCGCTCTCTACCGTCGACTCTCCATACTGGGAGTAGGTGTAGGAGAGTTGGCTCTCGTATTCACCGAAAAGGGCGAAGTGTTCGTAGACAGCCGCCGTTCCGTAGTATCTGCGGCGGGAGAGACGGATACGCGCCCGATACTTCGTTTCGCCGAAGCGTTCGGCATATCGGGTGACACAGAGGCCGTCACGGCGGCTTTGGAGGCGGCCGACGAGACTACGTTCGGAGGGAATATAGGAGCTGTAGACTGCCACGGCGACGGAAGCCGTTATGAAATATTGTGCGACGATGCCCCGGAGAACCGTTATCCCGTACGCGACAAAGATACGGGACGCATAGGATATTGCGACGACAAAGGCAAGCTGGTAATCGAGGCCGTCTACGACGAAGTAGGTGTGTTCGACGAGGGATTGGCCGTAGTCATACGCGGCGGAAAGTCGGGGATAATAGACCGTTTCGGCAACAGACGCATGCCTTTCGATTACGATTACTTGGCTTACGACAGCGTCAGCATGACGGTGATAGCCTCCACAGACGGCACATACCGACTCTTCTCCCGCGACGGCGAACCGTTGGGCAAGGGTCGATACTCAATGATAGGGGCATTCGGATGCGGCAGGGCGCCGGTGACATCGCCGGACGGTTCGCGTCACGGTTATATAGACACCGAAGGAAACGAAGTCATAGCGCTGGATTACGACGAAGTGGCTCCTTTCAAGGGTAATATAGCCGAAGTGGTTCGCGACGGACGCCGATTCAATATAGATGTCGACGGAAATATAGTATAAGCGAAGCTCTGAACAATTAAGGAGATCGGTCGTGTTCGTTCGCGGGCGATCTTTTTGTATTAATAGCAATACGGTAATTGTGGTAATATATGCCGTGATCCGTATACTAATGGCAATGAAAACCCATGCTACTTTTGCAGCGTACAAAAAACGAATAAAGATGAAAAAGATATTGATTTTATCGTCGAGCCCTCGCCGCGGCGGCAACTCAGACAGATTATGCGACGAATTTCTACGTGGAGCCACAGAGGCCGGGCACAATGCGGAAAAGATATTCCTGCGCGACAAAACGATCGGCTACTGTTCCGGATGCGGCGTATGTAACAGCGGAAAGTCTTGTCCGCAAAAGGACGATGCCGCAGAGATCATCGCAGCAATGATCTCTGCAGATGTTATAGTAATGGCAACGCCGGTATATTTCTACACTATGTCGGCACAGATGAAGACCCTGATAGACCGTTGCTGCGGCCGTTATACCGAAATGAACGACAAGAAATTCTACTTCATAGCCACAGCGGCAGACGGTAACCGTAAAAACATGTTGCGTACTATAGACACGTTTCAGGGATTCCTTGATTGTCTGAACAATCCCACCATAGGAGGCACTCTGTTGGCAACAGGAGTATGGCATGCAGGCGATGTGGAACATAAGCCTGCAATGAAAGAGGCCTACCTTATGGGTAAGAACCTGTAACCAATACTTTTTGCCGATCTCCGCGTACAGCGACATACATGAAGTAGACATAATAACTCCGATAACACCGCTTTTACACACTCTATGTTATGTTTTCGAGGTCGGTAAATACGTGTTTCCACCTACTATTCCATTTCTGCCGGATAAATCTTTTTACCGGACAATAATATATCTTTTTGAAAAATTTAACCTATTTTTGTTAAGACAAGTCCTCTTTAAAAGCGGGACCCCGATGAAATACGATCAACTACATAAACATATTCACTATGGAAAATTTCATATTTTGCAACCCTACTAAACTTATCTTCGGGAAAGGCACCATCGCCTCGATAGACGCCCAGCTACCCGCCGACAGCGTCGTTATGATGACATACGGCGGAGGCAGCATCAAGAAAAACGGCGTTTACGAACAGGTCCGCAAGGCTTTGGGCTCAAGACGCGTAGTGGAGTTCGGAGGCATAGAACCCAACCCGCGTTACGAAACACTCATGAAAGCCGTAGCTTCTGCAAAGGCCGAGGGCGTCGACTTTTTGTTGGCCGTAGGCGGCGGATCGGTAATAGACGGCACCAAATTCATAGCTTGCGCCATGGGCTACGAGGGAAGCGATCCGTGGGACTTCGTGCGCGACAACTCTAAACTGAAAAGTGTAACTCCGCTACCCTTGGCTACGGTACTCACACTGCCTGCCACAGGATCGGAGATGAATAACGGCGCAGTAATCACCCGAGGCAGCAGCGATGAGAAACTGGCTTTCCACCACCGCGACGTCTATCCCCGCTTTTCGGTACTCGACCCCGAAGTGTGCTATTCGCTTCCCGACAAACAGGTGGCCAACGGCGTGGCCGACACATTCGCACATGTGCTCGAACAGTATCTGACCTATCCGTGTCATGCTATGGTTCAGGACCGTTTCGCCGAAGGCATTCTCAAGACACTCGTGGAGATAGGCCCCGGAGTCGTTAAAGACCATACCGATTACGACACCGTATCCAACTATATGTTCTCGGCTACGATGGGGCTCAACGGCATTATCGCCATGGGGGTACCTCAGGACTGGGCCACCCACATGATAGGCCATGAACTGACGGCCCTTTGCGGTCTCGACCACGGAGTAACCCTCGCGATAGTCTTCCCGGCTCTCATGTCGGTGATGCGCGCGGACAAACACGACAAACTGTTACAATACGCCTGCCGCGTGTGGGGTATCGACAGCGGATCTCCCGAGGCACGCATAGACGAAGCCATATCGCTCACACGCCGGTTCTTCGAAGCGTTGGGTATCAAAACGCACCTTTCGGATTACGGCATAGGCGACGACATTATAAGAAGTATCGTTGACAGAATGTCCGAACGCGGATGGAAGCTCGGCGAACGAGGCAATGTAACGCCAGACAAGGTCAAACTCATACTCGAGGCGGCGAAATAGCGGGCTTTAGAGATGGATAAATGTGCGTCGGAGAGTGTTCTGACGCACTTTTTTATTGGGCGAAGATGTATTATTGTAAAAATATGGCGCATTATTTTTATTTTACCAAACAAAAACCATCTTAAATGCCAATAAATTTTACTATCTCGCATATTTATGATTTCAGGCAAGTTCTCAACACAACTGCACAATATTGGCAAAGTCTATGATATACCATAACTGCAGTTTCAGCGCATGATGGGTACCGTACCACAAAAAAAGCCGCCCCTTTTTCAAGAGGCGGCATCGAAATATCAATAGAGTATTCTACTCGAACTCTATCATGACGGTACCTTTAGGGAGTCTGTCCCCCACGGCCACATTCACGGATTTTATTACCCCGTCCATATCGGACTTGATCATACTATCCATCTTCATAGCCTTGAAAAGGATCAGATCGTCACCCTCGGCCACCTTGTCGCCGACCTTTACTTTGATCTCTACGACGGTGCCGGGTATGAAGTTTATCACATGCTTAGGGTCGGCGGGCTCCCAAGGTTTACGTCTACGATATGTCTCGGTGACTCGCGTGGTCTTGAAGTCGCCGTGCATCGTGGATATAACCTGATATTCGGGAGTCTCCTCCGTTTTGCTCTTAGCCATAATTACTATTTACATTGAATTTCATTCGACCGTTTCCCGCCGGCACGAAGCGGACTCCGTTGCTCCCGGCCTAAACGAAACGGTTAAAATAAGTTTTCCCGAAGAGGGCGAAACCCTCCCGAAGCCGTCCCACGACGACGCTCTGTTAGAACGGAGGTATCCCGTGTTTCTTCTGGGGACGAAGAACTGTCTTGTTCTTAGACACCCTGAGGGCGTGAGCCACGAAACGACGGGTCTCGTCCGGAGCTATCACAGAGTCGATATACCCTTTGGAAGCGGCCACGTACGGGTTGGCGAACTTATCTTTATACTCCTGAATCTTGATCTTGCGCATCTCTTCGGGGTTTTCAGCCTCCATTATCTCTTTTCTGAAGATGATGTTGGCAGCACCGTCGGGACCCATCACAGCGATCTCGGCCTGAGGCCATGCAAACACGAAGTCGGCGCGAAGATGGCGCGAACCCATCGCTATGTAACCGCCGCCGTAAGCCTTACGCATGATAACGGTGATTTTGGGCACCGTAGCCTCGCTATAGGCATAGAGCAACTTGGCACCGTGACGTATCACGCCCGAATGCTCCTGATCTATACCGGGAAGATAACCGGGAAGGTCTTCGAGCGTTACGATGGGGATGTTGAACGCATCGCAATAACGTATGAAACGCGCCGCCTTATCCGACGAGTCGCAGTCAAGCACACCGGCCATAACAGCGGGCTGATTGGCTACGAAACCTACCGTCTCACCGTCTATACGACCGAAACCTACCACTATGTTGGCCGCAAAGAGCTCCATAACCTCGAAGAAGTCGCTGTCGTCGGCGATAGAGCGGATAACGTCGCGCACATCGTAAGGGATGGTGGGATCGAGAGGCACGATCTTGTCGATCTTGTAACGTCTCTTGGGCTCTGCGGTCTCCTCTGCCGTAGCCTTAGCCATGTTGTTGGCAGGTATCATGGAGATGAGCTTGCGTATCTGATGGAAACACTCCTCCTCGCTCTCGGCGAAGAAATGAGCGTTACCGGCAACCTCGCTGTGAACACGAGCACCGCCGAGATCCTCCTGCGATATCTCCTCACCGAGAACCGTCTTGATAACTTCGGGGCCGGTGATGAACATTTTGGAGATCTTGTCTACCACGAATACGAAGTCGGTAAGCGCGGGAGAGTAAACGGCACCGCCGGCGCAGGGGCCGAGAATAACCGATATCTGAGGAATGACACCGCTGGCCAGAGTGTTACGGAAAAATATCTCACCGTAACCGGCAAGGGCGTTGACCCCCTCCTGTATACGGGCGCCGCCTGAGTCGTTGATACCTATAAGGGGGATACGCATGTTCTGCGCATAGTCCATTATTTTGGTGATCTTACGCGCATGCATGTGACCGAGCGAACCGCCGGCCACGGTAAAGTCCTGAGCGAACACGGCTATCGGATTACCGCATATGCGACCCGTGCCGATGATAACGCCGTCACCGGGAAGCTCCTTATTCTGCATACCGAAATCGTGAGAGTCGTGCTCTACGAAAATGTCATACTCATGGAAAGAGTCCTCATCGAGCAAAGCTATGATACGCTCGCGAGCGGTAAGCTTACCCATGGCTTTCTGCTTCTCGATGGCTTTGAGACCACCGCCGAAGAAGATCTTCTCTTTCTTCTGTTCTAATTCTGTAACTTTTGATTTTGTCATCTTTTTTACAGTTTGGTTGGAAAAACACGCAAGTTTGTGACCCACTTATCGTGTCGTAATTCATTGCAATATTAAGCATTTATTCCCGGTTATCCAAACCGGCGCCATGCCGAACGGGACTATCCGCCTTACTCATCGGCCCCTATCGCCACCTGCAAAACATACGAAACGGGCCGACCTCCGCAACGAGATCGGCCCGAATCAACCGAAGATAAAATCATAAAACCGTTCTGTGGACGAAGCAGTCCGCAAAGCATGTATCGAGCCTCTCTCGGCTCAACGCATACAGCGCACTACCGGAGCCTGACATAGAGGCATACAACGCTCCCTCGTCGTACAACGTCCGTTTTATCCGGGCAAGCGACGGCAACAAGTCGAACACGCTTTTTTCAAAATCGTTAACGACACATTCCCGCCACCGTTCCACTGGCAGAGACAACGACTCGGACAAACCGCATTCCGGCATTGCAGGAGTAACGCCCGCGTATGCCCGGGCCGTAGATACCCCTACAGGAGGCTTCACTATGGTAAGATGCAGCCCCTGCAACCTATCCGAAAGCCACGGCGCCGGCGTCATAATCTCTCCCCTGCCGCTGCATATCATAGGCGTATCGTAGGCGAAAAAAGGCGTGTCGCTGCCTATGGTGGCGCCTATGGAGGCCATCTTCCCTGCAGAGAGACCGAGACCGTAATGGTCGGAAATAGCACGTATCACCGTCATGGCATCGGACGATCCTCCGCCCAACCCGGCGCCGAAAGGCACCCTCTTGTGCAGATGGATGAACGCACCGCCGATAGAGTACTCACCGGCCACGGCCCTATAAGCCCTCAACGCCAGATTGTCGTCAAACGGACAGTCCACTGCGATGCCGCCGCACGACAGCTCCACTACTCCATCCGGACGTTCGAGCACCTCTACGGCGTCGCACAGATCGGGAACGGCCACCATAGCCGTCTCTATATCGTGATAACCGTCCGGACGACGACGAATGACGTTCAGGCCTATATTTATCTTACAGGGAGCGGTATAAATCATATTACTCCGCTTGCGTCGAAATCAAAGGGATAGCCTCGAAAACGGCGATCACCTCTCCGCCCTTCTGCAACATGAGATTATCACCGTCGATGGTGTACGAATCCACCTGCGAGAGCATTTTGAAGAACTTGTCCTCATCGGTCTGATTGGGACACATCATCCGGGTAGAGCCCATAGGCGACATCTCCAGAACACGGGTGTCAACCTCTTTATAGGTACCGAAATAACGGTTGCAGTCGCCGCACCCGAACAGACGGTTCTCTGCGGCGTCGAAAGTGATCGTGTAAGAGTCGTCGTCAGTCGATGCCAGCTTCTCTCCGCCTCCCAGCTCCACGAGCTGCCACGAATCGCTCGTAAGGGTGTGAGCGGGTGTTTTAGAGCTACGGCATCCGCAACATGCTCCGACAAAGAAAAGGAGCGCTGCCGCTCCTGTGGCGATAATAGATTTTTTCATGACTTGAATATTTTGTAAGATTTAACTTGAGACACATGCAAAATATTTGCCGAATACGTGCACAAAGATAATTATTTCGGTGAAAAACGGCATAATGTTAGAAAATAACGAAAAACCACGCATCGTACTCAAGGAATATATCCGATTTTCTTACGCCACTTCTCGCCCCGACGATACCGACCGGTTAATTCAAGGCACGGTATCCTTGAATATTTACATTATTTCTTTTTATATTTGCATATAATTTAAACCAATATCATGAAAAAAGTAATCAGCTCACCGTCTGCACCGAAGGCGGTAGGTCCCTACAGCCAGGCCATAGAGGCGAACGGCACCCTTTATATCTCAGGACAGCTTCCCATCAATCCGGCCACAGGTAGCATGCCCTCAACCATAGAGGAGCAGACCGCACAGTCGTTGAAGAATATAGAGGCCATACTCCACGAAGCGGGCTACACTTTCGACAATGTGGTCAAAACCACCGTATTGCTCGACAACATAGGCGACTTCGCGGCCATGAACGGCGTATATGCCGATACATTCACCAAAGATATGCCCGCACGCGTTTGTTATGAGGTAGCCAAGCTCCCCATAGGCGCATTGGTAGAGATAGAGACCATCGCCGTAAAATAGCGGTTAGAGATTAAAGACTCCATGGGGCTTACGGGAGACGCCGTAGAGCCCCTTTTCCTATATATGCGCATGCTTTACTGGAGCGCACCAAACACAGATACGCATGAAGATATTGTTGGTAACCCCGCCTTTCGTTCAGCTCAACACACCCTACCCCGCAACCACCGAGCTCAAGGCCTACCTCGCCTCCAAAGGCCATGAGGTGACGCAATGCGACCTCTCCATAGAGACGGCCGAAAAGATATTCTCGCGCGAGTTTCTCGAAGCGGTGTTCCGCGAGGCGTTCGAGCGCGACAGGCTGTCGTTCGGCACGCAATGCGTAGCCTCGCAGAAAGAGCGCTACTTAGGCACCGTGGATGCGGTATGGGGCTTCCTACGCGGAGACGACGACACTATGGCACCTCTTATAGCCTCTCCCGACTATCTGCCCCACGGGCGACGTTTCGCAAAACAGGACGAAGAGACGCTCGAATGGGCTTTCGGCACGTGCGGTCTTAGCGACAGGGCGCGCCATATGGCCACCCTATATATCGAAGATCTCTCAGACTTCATAGCCGAGATAGTTTCTCCCGACTTCTCGCCGGTGCGCTACGGCGAACAACTGGCTATCTCCGCAGCATCGTTCGACGGCATATACGAGCGCATAAAAGGCGAACGCAACGCCATAGACCGCCTTATGTGCGGTATATTCAAAGAGAAGATGGAGACCATTCGCCCCGAAATGGTAGGCTTCAGCGTACCGTTCCCCGGAACTCTCACGTCGGCGCTCATGCTCTCCGACACGGCGGCAAAAGAGAACTACGGGGCCATACGCGTGATGGGAGGCGGATATGTCAACACCGAGCTGAGAAGCCTCTCGGACGGACGAATATTCGACTTCGTAGATTTCATTACCTTCGACGACGGACAGCTCCCGCTGGAACGGTTATGCGATCTAAAAGAGGGGCGATGCTCGCATAACGACTTGGTACGCACCGTATACAGACGTGATGACGGCACGCTCGCAGAAAGGCTCAATGTCGACTGTAACATACCGTTCGGCCAGTTGCCACCGCCCGACTTCAGCGACTTCGACCGCACCCGTTACATATCGCTGACAGAGCTTACCAACCCCATGCACAAGCTATGGAGCGACGGCAGATGGAACAAAATGACGGTAGCGCACGGGTGCTATCACAAGAAATGCGCTTTCTGCGACACCTCGCTCGACTATATCGGCCGTTACGACGCTCCGTCGCCCGAGATAGTCGTAGAACGCATGGAACACATAGTGGCACAGACCGGAATACGCGGCTTCCACTTTACCGACGAGGCCCTGCCGCCGGCACTGTTGGCCGGAGTGTGCCGATTGATCGTAGAGAGAGGGATTGCCGTTACGTTTTGGGGCAACATACGCTTCGAGAAGGCCTACACCCCCGAACTGTGCGCACTCATGAGACAGGCCGGGTGCATAGCCGTGTCGGGAGGCATGGAGGTGGCGCACGAGCGGGTATTGGCGCTGATGGGCAAAGGTATCACGGTGGAGGGAGCGCGCCGGTGCGCCGCAAACTTCGCCGATGCGGGCATAATGGTGCACGCCTACCTTATGTACGGCTTCCCCACTCAAACCGTAGAGGAGTGCGGCCAGTCGCTCGAGACGGTACGAGACATGTTCGCCGACGGGTCGTTGCAGTCGGCTTTCTGGCACCGCTTCGCACTCACGCTACACAGCCCGGTAGGCCTGCACCCCGAACGATACGGATGCCGACTTATACAGACAGAGCCCAACCCGTTCGCCAACAACGCCGCCGAATACACCTATGCAGGCGACGAGATCGACTGGGACGCCGTAGGCGACGGACTTACCCGCGCCACATACAACTATATGCTCGGCACCGGCTACGACCTGCCTATACGGAACTGGTTGCCCATGTTACGGAAAAAAGAACGCAACAGAGACAATAACCGGAAAAAACGATACAATAACAAAAAAGGCGACATATAATCGACGCGCACAACTCGAACACACCTTCGCTAACAGGCTCGAAGACAAAAGATATATGCGATGGAATTTACGGGCACGACATAATTCGTATCATTTTTTAAAATATTTATATTATTTTTGGAAGTTTCGGGAAAGGCCCGGGAAGCCATCGCCCTATGATGGAAACCGTCCGACAACATATAACATTTTTATCACCGAGATTATGGCAACAGAGAAAAAATATGTAGAGACGCCGTTAATGAAGCAATACTACCAGATGAAATCCAAGCATCCGGACGCCATATTGCTATTTCGCGTGGGCGACTTCTACGAGACGTTCGGCGACGACGCCATAAAGGCCAGTTCCATACTCGGCATAACACTTACCAAACGGGCCAACGGATCGGCATCGTTCGTGGAGCTGGCAGGCTTCCCCTACCACGCCCTCGACACCTACATGCCCAAGCTGGTTATGGCGGGCCAGCGCGTGGCAATATGCGAACAACTCGAGGATCCGAAAAAGACCAAGACGATAGTAAAACGCGGTATCATAGAGCTGGTAACACCGGGGGTGTCGTTCAACGACAACGTGATATCCAACAAGGAGAATAACTATTTGGCGGCGGTATATTTCGGAACGAAAAAGGTGGGAGTGTCGTTCCTCGACATCACCACAGGCGAGTTCTACGCCGCAGAAGGGACTAAGGAGTATGTGGAAAAACTCCTGGCCAACTTCGCCCCCAAGGAGGTGCTGTACCAACGCGGATGCAAAGAGCAATTCACAGAGGCGTTCGGTTCGAGGTATTGCCTCTACCACCTCGAACAGTGGATATTCTCGCTTAAAAGCGCTACTGACAAACTGACCTCGCAATTAGAGGTAGGCTCTCTCAAAGGGTTCGGCATAGAGAAGATGGAGTCGGCCATAATAGCCGCCGGAGCCGTGCTCTACTACCTGGAGTTCACCGAACACCGCGACACCAAACACATAACCGCCATAACGCGCATAGACGAAGACAGATATGTGTGGCTAGACAAATACACCCTGCGCAATCTCGAAATATTCGCCTCGTGCTCGCCCGACGGTTACTCGCTGGTAGACATAATAGACCGCACCTCCACCCCTATGGGAGGACGTCTGTTGCGCCGCCGCCTTTCGTTGCCGCTCATCGACCGTCGCCGCATAGAGAAACGTCTCGACATGACGGAGGCATTCGCCACGGAGGCTGACACATGCACTGCCGCAGCGTCGTTACTCAAGGGTATGGGCGACATGGAGAGGCTCATATCTAAAGTGGCGGTAGGACGCGTATCGCCACGCGAGCTGGTAGCTCTCAAAAACGGATTCTGTGCCATAGCAGAGCTCAAAAAGTTGCTTTCCGCATCGCCCGACAAGCTCATAGCATCCTGGGCCTCGCGCTTGGACGGCCTGCCCGAAATGCGGTTCAAGATAGAGATGACCATATTGGAAGAGCCGGCTAACAACATAGCCAAAGGCGGTGTCATAGCCCGGGGCGTATCGGTGGAGCTCGACTCGTTGCGTCAGATGTCGCAGGGAGGCAAGGACTACCTTTTGCAGATGCAGGAGCGTCTCAGCACCCAGACGGGCATACCGTCGCTCAAGATAGGCTTCAATAACGTATTCGGATATTACATAGAGGTGCGTAACACCCACAAAGACAAGGTGCCAGAAGAGTGGATACGCAAACAGACACTCGCCGGTGCGGAGCGTTATATCACCGCAGAGCTGAAAGAGTACGAAGAGAAGATTTTGGGAGCCGAAGACCGTATACTCACACTCGAAGCCGAGATATACGGAGCTCTGGTCATAGAGTTGGCCGCCGTGACATCGCGCGTGCAGGCCGATGCCGCCTCCCTCGCCAGAATAGACCTCTATTGCTCTATGGCCACTATAGCCCGCGACTACGGATATTGTCGCCCCACCCTATCGGACGACGCCGTAATAGATATAAAGGACGGGCGTCACCCCGTAATAGAACGCCTGATGCCCATAGGCGAGACCTACATACCCAACGACATACGTCTCGACGACGAGAAAGAGCAGATAATGATAATAACCGGGCCCAACATGGCCGGTAAATCGGCACTGCTCAGGCAGTGCGGTCTGATAACGTTGCTCGCCCAAACCGGGGCGTTCGTGCCCGCCTCCGAAGCACGCATAGGCATAGTCGACAAGATATTCACGCGCGTGGGCGCTTCGGACAACATCTCGCAGGGAGAGTCGACATTCATGGTGGAGATGCTCGAATCGGCGAACATTCTCAACAACGCCACACCGCGATCGCTCGTGTTGCTCGACGAGATAGGGCGCGGCACCAGCACATACGACGGCATATCCATAGCATGGGCCATGGTCGAATATCTGCACGCCATAGGGGGCAAAGGGGTACGCACGCTTTTTGCCACACACTACCACGAGCTCAACGAGTTAGAGGCTGTCTATCAGAGAATATGCAACTTCAACGTGGCGGTAAAGGAGATAAACGGACGTGTAATATTCCTGCGCAAGCTCGTGCCCGGAGGTACGGAACACTCGTTCGGTATACACGTGGCGCGTTTGGCCGGTATGCCCAGAAACGTAGTAAAACGGGCCGACGAAGTGCTTAAGGCTCTCGAAGAGCGGAAGCGCGGAGACGACAGCGGAACGACGCAGGAGAAGTTATGCGCGGCCGGATTCAAAGAGGCGCCCGTACAGGACGGCATGCAGATGGCACTATTTCAACTCGACGACCCGTTGGTAGGTCAGATACGCGAGGAGATAGTATCGCTCGACCTGAACAACATCACACCGATAGAGGCGCTGAACAAACTGAGCGACATAAAGCGGTTATTGGGAGTGAAATAGTCGTAGGTCTACGTTTCGGGAAACTGCACCTGCGACCATTCTCGTGAAATGCACAGTTATTGGGATCGTTGCTTTCGCGGTATTTTTCAGCACCCACCACAACCGCATCCGCAGTCGTCCCCGTCCTTTTTGCCGAACGAACGTATGAAACGCCAGAGCGCCACGGTTACTATGAGTGCAACCAACGATACAGCCAGAATATCGCTCATCGGAATATGTTATATACGATAAAACTCAATATCCATGCCGCACCCGTGGTGTATAGTACCGTAAACAGCGCCCACCGCCACTTGCCGCTCTCCCGTCTTATGGCGGAAATGACGGCCACGCACGGGAAATAGACGAGCACAAAGGTAAGGAATGAAAGGGCGGTAGCACGTGTGAATACTATCTCGCCTTTGCGGGGTCCGCTTTCGAAACGCTCTGTCTTCAACCTGGAGGAGAGCAACTGCTCGGAATCGTCACCGTCTATGTTGTTGACAACGGCCATAGTAGACACAATGATCTCTTTGGCAGCCACCCCGGACATCAATCCCACGCCTATTTTCCAGTCGAAACCCAAAGGCGCCACGGCGGGTTCTATGGCGTGACCTATGCGGCTCATGTAACTGTCCGTGCGGGTAGGATAGTAGCTCAAAGCCCACACTATCACCACGGCAACCAATATCACACCACCCATCTTACGAAGATACTGCGACCCTTTAACCCACATGTGGCGCACCGTAGAGCGGGCCGACGGGGTTCTGTACGGCGGCAACTCCATGACGAAAGGATGGTCTTTGCCGCGGAAGACGAACTTGCGGAAGATATGGGCCGTAACTATAGCCAGCAACACTCCGGCAAAATATATCAAAAACAAGAGCGTGCCAGCATGTTCCGGAAAGAATGCGCCGAGTATCAGCAGATATACCGGAAGTCGCGCACTGCACGACATGAACGGCGTTATAAGCATGGTTATCAGCCTGCCGCGACGGTCCTCTATTATACGCGAGGCCATCACTGCCGGCACGTTGCACCCGAAGCCCATAACCAACGGGATGAACGACTTGCCGTGCAGACCTATCTTGTGCATGACCCTGTCCATTATGAAAGCTGCTCGCGCCATATATCCCGAATCTTCGAGCAACGATATGAACAGAAACAGCAACAATATGTTCGGCAAAAAGACTATCACGCTCCCGACACCGCCTACTATGCCGCCCACGACCAAATCCTTAAGAGCGCCATCGGACATGACGCCGCTCAGAAACTCCTGCAGACGGCCCACCAGATATTCTATCCCGTCCATAGGGTAATCTCCGAGAGTGAAAGTCGCATAGAATATCAGCCACATTATGGCTAAAAAGATAGGGAAACCCCACACCTTGTGAGTCAACACGGAATCGATCCTGTCGGAGGTGCGATGCCTGTCGCCCGCACTTATATAGGTCTCTTTGAGCGCACCGCTTATGAAACCGTAACGGAAACGGGCCATAACGGTCTCTATGTCGTCTTTGTACTCGCTCTCTATCGCCGCACGCGCATCGTCGGCCTCACGGAGCAGGGCTTCGTCGAGGAACTGGTCGCGCACCCATCCGTCGCCCTCTATAAGCCTTATGGCGGCGAAACGGACGGAAAGACCGGCAGCGCCTCCGCCGGAAACGATGGCGGAAGAAACGGCGTCGATACGCTCCTCTATGAACTGGCCGTAATTGACGAACACGCGCTTACGTGCCGAGTGCGGCATATTGTAGCGCTCCGTTATGCGTTCGAGAAGATGGGCCACGCCGCGCCCCCTTTTGGCTACCGTAGGCACGAAAGGCATGTCGAGCAACTCGCCCATCGCCTTGTGGTCGAAACGGTCTCCGGAAGCTATCAGCTCGTCGTACATGTTGAGCGCGGCCACCATATTCAGCTCCATATCTATGAGTTGCGTAGTAAGAAACATGTTACGCTCTATATTGGAGCCGTCTATCACATTGACTACCACGTCAAAATCGTCCTTCTCCAGATGCTCCGCCACCACCCTCTCCTCTGGCGAGTATGTCGATATGGAATATGTGCCGGGCAGATCGGTGAAGCGTATCCTGTAGTCGCGGAAACGGACCGTAGCCTCCGCCGAATCGACCGTGACGCCCGAATAGTTGCCCACATGCTCGTTAAGACCCGACAGATAGTTGAACAACGAGGTTTTACCGCTGTTGGGGTTGCCTATCAGCGCCACGTTTATAGTACGCGAAACCGGGGCTTCGTCGCGGCCGTCACGGAAAGTATCGGGAGGGACGACAGGCCTAGCACCGGTAACTATGCCGGCACGCGACGCCTCGTCCTCGGCCATTACCTCTATGTTGTCGGCCTCGGCACGCCTCAACGACACTTCGTAACCCATAAGCTCGTACTCTATGGGATCGCGCATGGGGGCGTTCCTTATCACAGTTATCTTCTTGCCGCGCACGAAGCCCATCTCGGTGATACGCCGACGGAAATCGCCGTCTCCGTCCACTCTCACAATAATGGCGCTCTCTCCGCGCGTAAGTTCTGAAAGTCTCATACTGGTGTGATAATTTCTTCTACGGGTTACAAAATTAGCCTTTTTTTGATTCCGGATGTTTTATTCCTACATTTGTAAGAGAAAATACCTAAAAATGATGATGCGACTATTTTTAGCGTTATGCACGTTTGCGGCCTTGCTTACAGCCGTATCGTGCACCGACAGCACAGAGACTTGCGACAGTATAATACCCGCCCCGATGAACTTCGTTCCGCACAAAGGCGAATATATACTCACCGACAAGTGCGGCATAGGCTATCCGCACGGCTACGACACCCTCGCATCGGGAGCCTCTACGATAGCCGACATGCTCTCACGGGCCACCGGTCTGAAGCTGGAAGCCCACGAGGGATTCGACGACGGGGGTATAAACCTCTACAGGCTGACGGAATGCGAAAACGAAGAGCCTTACTGGGCTTACGCCCCTATCCTGCGCGACTCCTCAGCCCCCAGAAAAGAGGCATACGCCATACGCATCGACAAAAACGGCATAAACATATATGCCGACGACTATCCCGGAACATTCTACGCACTACAGACCATCATGCAATTACTTCCAGCGGAGTGTTATTCTCCCGCAGGAGGAGGCCGCGCGTTATACACCCTGCCCGCATGCGTCATAGCGGACAAACCGGAATTCGAATGGAGGGGCATGCACATGGACGTGGCGCGCCACTTCTTCCCCAAAGAGTTCGTGCTTAGGTTTATCGACATAATGGCCATGCACAAAATGAACGTCCTGCACTGGCACCTTACCGACGACCAGGGATGGCGCATAGAGATAAAGAAATATCCCGGGCTTACCGAGGTGGGCTCGACAAGGGGCGATGGCACGGATAAGGAATACTACACACAGGAGGAAGCCAGAGAGATAGTGGCATACGCGGCCAAGAGAGGCATAACCGTAGTACCCGAGATAGACGTACCGGGCCACAGTTGGGCCGCCATAGCCTCCTATCCCGAGCTGGGGTGTTCCAAAAAGAGTCAGAAAGTGATGTCCACAGGGGGCTACGAGGGGGAGGAAAACCGCATAGGAAGCTCCACGCTATGTGCCGGAGACGAGAACACCTACAGGGTGTACGGCGACATTCTCGACGAGGTGATGGATATATTTCCCTCCAAGTATATACACATAGGCGGCGACGAGGCCGACAAAAGACCGTGGAGATCGTGTCCGGCGTGTATCGGACGCATGGCCGACGAGGGGCTGGAGACACCGGAACAACTCCAAAGCTATATGATAGGACGCATGGAGCGTCACATCGCATCGCACGGCCGTAAACTCATAGGCTGGGACGAGATAACCGAAGGGGGATTGGCTCCCGGGGCGGCCGTAATGTCGTGGCGCGGCACCGAATTGGGCACAGAGGCCGTACGTACGGGGCACGACGCGGTGATGACACCAAACAGCCACCTCTATTTCGATTACTATCAGGACACTCCCGAGACCGAGCCCGCGGCAAACGGGAGCATGATACCGCTACGCAAGGTGTGGGAGTTCGACCCCATCCCCAAAGAGATACGCGGCGACACTCTTACGGGCCGCATACTCGGGGCCCAGGCCAACACATGGACCGAATACATCTCCACGCCGGAACACTACGAATATATGATAGTGCCGAGGATAGCCGCCCTCGCAGAGGTTCTATGGTGCGGTCCCGTTCGCGCGACATGGGACGACTTCTGCAGAAGGCTCTACACAGCGCAGACAGAACGTTACGACGCCATGGGGCTGAACTATCACCCGGGGCCCGGATACGTACGCTTCACGCCGTCTTTCGATGAGCGCGACAGCCTCTACCGCATATATATGTCGTGCGACATATTCGACGCCGATATAGCCTACACTATCGACGGCACCGACCCCGACACCGGATCGGAACGTTACCGTGCACCCATCGTGGTAAAAAAGCCGACCACTATCAGGGCGGCGGTCATACGCGGCGACAGCATCTATTCCGAATTACCGTCGTCGATAACCGTAGAGATGCACAAAGGTACGTTCGGAAAGCTCGTGTTCAACCGTCCATACAGCTCCCAATACCCCGGTGCGGGAGAACGCACCATCTGCGACGGCCTTACAGGCACCGCCGACTTCAAAGACGGCTTCAACCAGGGATTCGCCAACTGCGACCTCGACGTGACATTCGACCTCGGATCGGTACATAAGTTCAGTGAAGTGACCGGATCGTTTCTGCAAAACATAGGGGTGTGGATATACCTGCCCGAAGCACTCGTTGTCTACACCTCCGACGACGGACACGATTTCCGGCAAGTGGCACGCGTAAACAACGCTTTCGACCGCAATGCGCATACCATACGGAAAACTCTCACCGTAAGGGGCGATTTCAAAGCAAGATATGTAAGAGTGGTGGCCGTGAACCCGATAACTCCGAAAGGACTCCCGGGCGAGGGAAACAAGAATTGGGTGTTTGCGGATGAGATTTTTATAAGATAATGTGTGTTTAAACTACCACCAAAGTCGGACCGGATAATTTAAACAGTCCGACTTTGGAATATTTCATAGGACAGACACTATCCGAACAGTTCGGAATGTGTTCCCAACCTAACCAATTTTACGATATTCTCGACCTCATCAATCCAGACAAGCAAAAAATCGTTTTCTATATGACACTCCATATATCCATTATATTTCCCTTTTAGCAAATGGGGGCTATATTCAGACGGCAACCTATCTGTCTCTTTCAATAGAGTGAGAACTTTCTCTAAAGATTTGATTCTCTTGGGGTTATTTTGTATCTTTTTCAAATCTTTTTTGAACTGACCGGTTTGTTTCAATATCCTCATAACGACGCCACATATTTCTCGAAATCAGTCAGATCCAATACCTCCAACTCTTCGTTTTCGGCTTCATTCATAGCCGCTATCGTAGTCTCGTTAGGTTCATTGTAAACGCTGTCCATAAGGATGCACTCCACATAGTTGCTCAGACTGCGATTGGCCTTTTTGGCCTTTTCTTTCAGTCTCTCCAATAAATCTTCGTTCAGTCTAAAGGCCGTCTGTCTCTTTATCGCTTTCGTTCCCATAACATTCAGAGTATTTTTGTTTGACAAATATAATATATTGTATAACAAATGTCAAACATTATGCCGTTTTTGAGTATGAAAATAACTTATCCACTCGAAGATACCCGCCGCAATAACCGTTTTAATGACTGTTTTTTTCACGCGGAAATATAGGAAAATCGAAATATTATAGTATCTTTACGCGTTAATTGATTGTTACGGCCCCCTGTCTGAAAACACCTCGGAACCGGCCGAAAGGTCTGAAACAAGCGTTTACGCCGGACTACGGAAACCGGAGCCTCCGGCAACGCTATAGCAAAAGTGCAATAACACAAAGAGAATATATAGTATAAATGTCAGACGAAAGAATTATCAAAGTCAACATCGAGGAGCAGATGAAGAGCGCCTACATCGACTATTCCATGTCGGTGATAGTATCGCGTGCGCTCCCCGACGTAAGAGACGGTCTCAAACCTATCCACAGGCGTATACTTTTCGGTATGAGCAACGAACTGTCGCTCTACTCCGACAAACCTCACAAGAAATCGGCCAGAATCGTCGGCGAGGTGATGGGTAAATTCCACCCCCACGGCGACTCGTCCATATATGAAGCTATGGTGCGCATGGCCCAGCCGTGGTCGTTGCGCTACCCGCTCGTGGACGGCCACGGCAACTTCGGCTCAGTGGACGGCGACGGAGCTGCGGCAATGCGTTACACCGAGGCCCGAATGACCAAGATCACCGACGAGGTGATGGCCGACATAGACAAAGAGACGGTAGACTACGTATTCAACTTCGACGACTCGCTAAAAGAGCCGGTAGTGTTGCCCACGCGTCTGCCCATGCTCCTGTGCAACGGCACCTCGGGTATAGCCGTAGGTATGGCAACGAACATGCCTCCCCATAACCTCTCGGAGGTGGTGGACGCCGTATGCGCCTACATAGACGACAACGACATCGACACCGAAGGGCTGATGAAACACATAAAAGCCCCCGACTTCCCCACCGGCGGTATAATATACGGTATGGAAGGCGTTCGCGAAGCCTACGAAACGGGCCGCGGCCGCGTGGTCATTCGCTCCAAGACAGAGATAGAGCACACCCACTCCGGACGCGAAAGCATCATTGTCACCGAAATACCGTACATGGTAAACAAGTCGGAGATGATAAAGAAGATAGCCGAGCTTATCAACGACAAGAAGATAGAGGGCATATCGTACATCAACGACGAGAGCGACCGCAACGGCATGCGCATAGTGATAATACTCAAACACGATGCGGTAGCCAGCGTGGTGCTCAACAACCTGTACAAATACACCCAGTTGCAGTCGTCGTTCGCCGTCAATAGTATAGCTTTGGTGAACGGACGCCCCATGACGCTCACGCTCAAGGATCAGATACGTCACTTCGTAGAACATCGCCACGAGGTGGTGGTGCGCCGTTCGCGCTTCGACCTGCGCAAGGCTGAGGAGCGGGCGCACATACTGGAAGGCTTGCTCATAGCCCAGGACAACATCGACGAGGTGGTTCACATAATCCGTTCGTCGGAGACCACGGATACGGCCAAAGCGCGCCTTATGGAGCGTTTCGGGCTCAGCGACCGTCAGGCCTCGGCCATCATCGACATGCGTTTGCGCTCGCTGATAGGCTTGGAACGCGAGAAGCTGCAAAAAGAGTACGACGAGAAGATGAAACTCATCGAACATCTCAAGGAGATACTCGCCGACGAGAAGTTGCAGTTGCAGGTAGTCAAGGAGGAGATGATAGAGATGAAGGAGAAGTACGGCGACGAGCGTCGTTCCGAGATCGTACTGACCGCATCCGAGTTCAATCCCGAAGACTTCTACGCCGACGAAGACGTGGTTATAACGATATCGCATCTGGGATACATCAAACGCACCCCGCTGGCCGAATACCGCACACAGGCACGCGGAGGCGTAGGCATGAAAGGCTCGGCCACACGCGACGAGGACTTCATAGAACATCTCTATGTCACCTCCATGCACAACACCATGCTCTTCTTCACCGAGAAAGGACGTTGCTTCTGGCTCAAGGTGTACGAGATACCGGAGGGTACGCGCTCCTCGAAAGGACGTGCCATACAGAACGTCATACAGATAGAGCCCGACGACAAAGTACGCGCATATATCAACGTGCGTCGTCTGACCGACAAAGAGTACGTCGATTCCAACTATATATTGATGTGTACCAAACAGGGTATCGTCAAAAAGACCAAACTGGCCGAATATTCGCGTCCCCGTCAAAGCGGCGTGGCGGCAATCGTCATCAAGGAGGGCGACCAACTTCTCGAGGCCAAGCTCACCACCGGCGAGAGCGATGTTCTTTTGGCGGCGCGCGGAGGTAAAGCCATCCGTTTCGACGAGAAAGACGTACGCTCGGTGGGACGTACCAGCATGGGCGTGCGCGGCATGACCCTCGACGAAGGCGACGAGCTGGTCGGCATGGTATCGCACGAACGCGACCAAAAGGCCGAAATACTCGTGCTATCGGAGAACGGTTTCGGCAAGCGTACAGACATAGACGAATACCGTACAATCACACGTGGCGGCAAGGGCGTCAAGACGATACAGGTGACGGAGAAGACCGGTTCGCTCATATCCATACAAAGCGTCACCGACGACAACGACATCATGATAATCACACGCTCGGGTCTAACCATACGTACCCCGGCATCCGACATACGCCTCACAGGACGTGCCACACAGGGCGTCAAGGTCATCAATCTGCGTTCTACCGACGCCATAGCCTCGGTAGTGGTAGCTCCCAAGACCGACGACGAAGAGACGCCGGAGGGTACGACATCCGACGCACAGACGCAGGCTGTCGATGACGAGAACGTCTCCGAATAAGCCGAACACAGACGCAATTTCCATTTGTTTCTGCCGAGGCGGAAAAAACGGACTACATAAAACGAACGAGTAAAACCTAATAAAAATCATCATGAAAAAACTGATTCTCACAATGGCTGTGGCTGTTATGGCATCGGCACCGGCCATGGCACAGAAGGTCAATACCCAAGCGATCAAAACTAAGATCGAGAAAGGTGTAGAGGCCAGCAAGGACGCCAAGAAATCGACCAAGGCGGCCACATGGCTCAATCTCGGCAAGGCATACTACGAAGCTGCGACAGCCAACACTGCATCGCTCTTCCCCGGACTCACCTACGACATGCTTGTACTCACCACCGGCAAGGCGTCGAACGCTGACGAACCCGGCATCAAAAACATCGGCGGCAAAGACTATGCGGCGCTCAAATACGACGCTATAGAGGTGTACGTAGACCCATCTAACAACACCGTACGCTCGTGGAAAGAGACCAAACCCATCGAACAGGACGCCTACAGCAAGGCAATAGCTGCCTATAAGAAGGCCTACGAGGTAGACCCCAAGAGCCTCGACAAGGCGGGCGAAGGCTACAAAGAGGTGATTACCGCTCTCACCAACGACGGACAGGGCTTCTATGAGCTCGGGGAGTACGGCAATGCAGCCAAATACTTCTCTATGGCATCCGAATATGCAGAAGAGAACCCGCAGGGCGTCAGCGATAACGCACAGCAGCTCGCATTCTTCTCGGGCGTAGCCGGAGTTCAGGCAGAAGAGTACGAACATGCCGAAAAGATTCTTGGCAAGCTCAAAGATCAAGGCTACGAACAGAACGGCGACATTTACGTATATATCGCTACGGCACAGGACAAGCTCGGCAATAAAGAGGCTGCAAAAGAGACCTACCTGGCCGGTATAAGCAAATACGCCAACAACACTACCCTGCTCACACAGTTCATCACTTTCGCCATAGTTAACGGCGAAGACCCCAGCATCGTACTCCCCTACGTGCTCACCGCACAGGAGGCCGACCCAGGCAATATCAGCCTGCTTCTGGCCGAAGGTATAGTTTACGACAAGATGAAAGACTACGACAAAGCAATCGCCGCTTATGACAAGGCTCTCGCCGTAGACCCCGACTTCTTCGGCGCACTCTACAACAAAGGCTTCGCATACTACTCTAAAGCCGGCGACTACAACAAACAGATAGGCCAGACCGACTACACCAACAAAGCCCTCATCGAAGAGCTTAAAAAAGGCTTCATCGACAACATGAGACACGCTACAGTGGTCTTCGAAAAGGCTCATCAGATCAGCCCCAAAGATGCAAGCGTAGTGGAACTTCTCCGTTCGTCATACTTCTCGCTCCGCGACGAAGGCGACGACATGAGAGCCAAATACGAACACTACAACGCGCTTTCTAAAACTATGTAATCTTAGTTTACCTATTTTCATACGCGACTTCGCCATAATGACGAAGTCGCATTTTTTATTATATACGATTCGGTTTCTTTCGCATTTATCTAGTTAAAGTAATATACACATTTATTATACTCACCGCCCGGAGCGGTCCCACGCAGGCTTTGTCCATCGTGGCATCAGACCAAACGTGAAAAAATCGAATCCACATACGGATTGCATCGGACTCTGTTTGTCCCTACCGCACATGTATAAACATAGCCGGAAAAGAGCGTCTCATTGGCACTGGCTACAATATTCCAGATCTGTTTTCCAAACAGAAACTATTTCCGAAACACTACTGCCTGCATATTACCGACTTATATTCAAATCATTAACGACACCCATAAGATCATACTCACGCTTTTTATCGCTTCCGGCACATATTAGGCCGTTTTTTGTTTTGCAGTGTACGCTAATTATAGTAATTTTGTAAACTAATTCTTTACTCACTGCAAATATTCAAAGAACACAATAATTTAAAAACTTTATTCCATGTCAGACGTAAAACGTGTCTACTCTTTCGGCAACAAAAAGGCCGAAGGTAACGGCAAGATGAAAGAGTTGCTCGGCGGTAAAGGTGCCAACCTCGCGGAGATGAATCTTATCGGCATCCCCGTGCCTCCCGGTTTCACTATAACAACCGATGTTTGTACCGAATATTTCAAACTCGGCAAACAACAGGTGATCGACCTGTGCAAGCCTTATGTGGAAAAGGCTATCAAGGAGATAGAAGACGTTATGGGCTCGCAGTTCGGCAGCACTACCAATCCCTTGCTCGTATCGGTACGCTCGGGTGCTCGCGTATCTATGCCCGGCATGATGGACACCATACTTAACCTCGGCCTTAACGACGAAGCGGTGGAAGGCGTATCCAAACGTAGCGGCAATCCCCGTTTCGCATGGGACTCTTACCGTCGTTTCGTGCAGATGTACGGCGATGTTGTGATGGGAATGAAGCCCCAGAGCAAGGAAGACCACGACCCGTTCGAGGAGATCATCGACAACATGAAAGCCTCTCGCGGCGTCAAGAACGACACCGAGTTAACAACCGAAGACCTCAAAGAGCTGGTTGTCAAATTCAAAGAAGCTGTCAAGAGAGTGACCGGACAGGATTTCCCCACCAACCCGTGGGATCAGCTTTGGGGTGCGATATGCGCCGTGTTCGACAGTTGGATGAACGATCGCGCTATACTCTACCGTCAGATGAACAAGATCCCCGCAGAATGGGGTACGGCCGTCAACGTACAGGCCATGGTGTTCGGTAACATGGGCGAGAACTCGGCTACCGGCGTGGCGTTCACCCGCGACGCAGCCACAGGCGAAAACATATTCAACGGCGAATACCTCGTCAACGCACAGGGCGAGGACGTGGTTGCCGGCATACGCACACCTCAGGAGATAACTATAGAGGGCTCGCGTCGTTGGGCTGCCCTTCAGGGTATATCGGAAGAGGAAAGAAAGAGCAAATACCCCTCACTGGAAGAGGTTATGCCTACGGTTTACAAGGAGCTGTTCGACATACAGAATCACTTGGAAAACTATTTCAAGGACATGCAGGACATAGAGTTCACCATACAGGACGGTAAGCTGTGGATGCTTCAGACCCGCAGCGGCAAACGTACCGGCGGCGCACAGGTTCGCATGGCCATGGAGATGCTCGAAGAGGGCATGATCGACGAAAAAACCGCCGTTCTCCGCGTAGAACCCGCCAAACTCGACGAACTCCTCCACCCTGTATTCGACTCATCGGCAATCAAGGGTGCAAAAGTGCTCACCAAAGGTCTGCCCGCCTCTCCGGGTGCATCTACCGGTCAGGTGGTATTCTTCGCAGACGATGCAGAAGCATGGGGCCAGCAAGGCAAGAAAACGATTCTCGTCCGCATCGAGACCTCACCCGAAGACCTCAAAGGCATGGTCGAATCGGAAGGTATCCTCACCGCGCGCGGCGGTATGACATCGCACGCTGCCGTAGTAGCCCGAGGCATGGGTAAGTGTTGCGTATCGGGCGCAGGCGCACTTCGTATAGACTACAAGGCTCGCACCATCACCGTGGGCGACACCGTGATAAAAGAGGGCGACTGGATCTCTCTCAACGGCTCTACCGGTGAGGTTTACTTGGGCCAGGTAGCTACCAAAGCCGCTGAACTTTCAGGTAACTTCGGCAAACTGATGGAATTGGCTAACAAATACGCTCACCTCAAGGTACGCGCAAACGCCGACACCCCCCGCGACGCCAAACAAGCGCTCGACTTCGGCGCACAGGGCATAGGTCTCTGCCGCACCGAACACATGTTCTTCGA
The DNA here is from genome assembly GCA_910588925.1 of uncultured Rikenellaceae bacterium. Lineage (GTDB taxonomy): Bacteria > Bacteroidota > Bacteroidia > Bacteroidales > Rikenellaceae > CASDZP01. Next base: position 12,164 of record CAJURV010000008.1, on the reverse strand, counting down.
GGGCGATCGTATCAAAGCCGTACGTGAGATGATTCTCGCAGACGACGAAGCCGGACGTCGCAAGGCGCTAGACAAGCTCCTCCCCATACAGCGTGGCGACTTCGAGAGCCTGTTCGAAGTAATGAACGGCCTCGCCGTAACCGTTCGTCTGCTCGACCCCCCCTTGCATGAGTTCGTTCCCCACTTCGAAAAGGAACAGCGTGAACTCGCTACCGAGCTCGGCGTATCTTACGAGACTATCAAGGCTAAGGTTGAAGCTCTCGCAGAGGTCAACCCCATGCTCGGCCACCGCGGCTGTCGTTTGGGCAACACCTATCCCGAAATCACCGAGATGCAGACACGTGCCATCATCGAGGCTGCCATGAACGTGAAAGCCAAAGGCATACCCGTAGAGGTAGAGATAATGGTGCCGTTGGTAGGTAACCACAAAGAGCTCAAATACCAGAAAAACATCATCGACACCACAGCCGACAAGGTATTTGCAGAACGTAACGACAAGGTGCCTTACATGATAGGTACCATGATAGAGGTTCCCCGTGCGGCCGTCACCGCCAACGAGATAGCCGAAGTGGCTGAATTCTTCTCATTCGGTACCAACGACCTCACTCAGATGACTCTCGGATTCTCACGTGACGACATATCTAAGTTCCTGCCCGAATATCTCCGTCGCGGCATCCTCAAACAGGACCCCTTCCAGATACTCGACGTCAAAGGCGTGGGTCAGCTCATCCGCGAAGCTGTATTCAAAGGACGTAGCGTACGCGAAAAGCTCAAATGCGGTATCTGCGGCGAACACGGCGGCGAGCCCTCGTCAGTCAAGTTCTGCCACTACGCAGGCCTCAACTACGTATCATGCTCACCGTTCCGCGTCCCCATCGCTCGCCTCGCGGCAGCGCATGCGGCAATCGAATAGTGTCAATAAAAAAGGAGGGGCTACCAAAGTGTTGGTAGCCCCTCCTTTTTTATTGACACTATTCGATTGCCGCATTTTATGCCTCCGGCGGCCACTTCGTGGAGAGGCACTTTTGTCACTCGACAAAAGTACCCCAAAACGAGGGGGCAAAGCCCCTTTTGAGAGGCTCCGTATTCAGTTAATCCGAAGAAGTAATAGTGAACACATCCATTTTCGTGTTGCGGATTAAATAAGGGAGAGACATACTTTTTATAGCGAGCGAGAAACAACGACATTTTATAATACATAACATTGGCATTGTTTTAGTAATTTAGGGTCGGTAATTACACATTATTTTCAGAGATAAAATCAGCTCGATATGAATATAACAGAGCCGCATGACATTAATTGGCATCCCGATCATCTCGGCGCAGGGTTCGAGATGAGACACATAGTACATCCCGACGACTACGGCGGACATGTGCGTAGCACCGTAATACGTAGACTTTCGGCCGATAAAAGCCAGAGGTCCGTATTGTACGTACACGGATTCAGCGACTACTTTATCCAGAAAGAGATGGCAGAGATGTTTGCAGGCAACGGTTATAACTTCTATGCGGTGGATCTACGTAAATACGGTCGGTCGCTGTTGCCCGAACAAAAGATGTTTCAGGTAAGGGATCTGCATGAATATTTTGCCGATATAGACTCGGCAATAGAGGTAATGGAGTCGGACGGTAATATGGAGATAATTCTGCTCGGCCACTCCACAGGCGGACTCATTACATCGTTGTACATGTCGGAAACGCCGGCATCTATGATTAAAGCACTTATACTCAACAGCCCGTTTCTCGACTGGAATCTACCGGCCGCCATACGTCACATAGCCATGCCCATAGTGTGTGCGTTAGGCAAGATCATGCCTAACGTTCGCTTAAGGCAGAAACCCGACACCAAATATGCCGAGACATTGTCTATAGAGCACGGAGGAGAGTGGAACTACCGCAAAGAGTGGAAGCCGGATATCCTCCCGGACCCGGACATGGGATGGGCGCGTGCCATTCACACCGGACAACGGAAACTTCGCCGAAGCACAATAGATGTACCCGTATTGCTTATGCGTTCATCCGATTCCGTAAGGAGCGGTGACAGCAAAGAGAAATATTACCGTGCGGATGCCATACTCGACGTAGACGCAATATCCAAACACGGGAAAAATCTCGGCAGAGACGTCACCGAGGTATGTTTCACAGGAGGACTGCACGATTTGGCCTTATCTAAAAAGGAGATACGGCAACAGATGTACAAGACCATGTTGGAGTGGCTCAACAAACATGGGTTATAATAACCGAGACCAGCTTATAACAAAAATTACGCCCCGAATACGAGGCGTAATTCAAAACAGTATTATTGCCGTGCCCGTAAATGCCGGGTAAAGCGAGAATAGTACTCTATGTCGAACGACGATATGGCAAACGGTTCGGTACCCGATGCGGAGGTGGTGAAACGTATGCGGTAGTAACGCCAGGAGACGCCGGCGTGTCTTGCACGCAATAGTCCGGCGAGAGTGAAAACAACGCTCCACTTTTCAAGATCGTTGCTCCCCTCCAGCACTATCGTAAAACCGGCATCGTCGGCCGCCGACATATAGGCAGTAAAGACATCTATGTGTTTGAACTCATCGGACCCGAGCATCAACGGACGCGTAAGAAAAGAGGGTTTGAGCCTGCTTGTCATCGAATCGCTCTCACGCCCGTCGAGGGAAAATATGCCGCCAGAAGATACGAAGAGCGAACCGCATAGAGGCTTGGCGTCGAAATCGCGTTCGGTCCACCCTCCGCCTATGGCATAGACGTAAGCCGAACTATACGACGGATTGAACATAAACACCTCATCATAGGCCGAGGCATAAAACAGACGCGCCCCTTTGAGATAATCGTCGGTCAAGAGATGATCTATGGCCTCGGATATCTTCGTGACCGTCCTGCCGTCGAGAACCATTACACCGCGAACGGTTATGAAAAACACCAACCCTCTGACGGACAGTGTATCACACGTACCCGAGATCATATCGCCCGATACCCTGACACTCCGCGCATAAAGCATGGAATCGCTACCGTGCTCCATTGCATATATTCCTTGAGTAGTGAACAATAGCAATGGATAGTCGCCGTAGCGGGTCTGTGTCAATTCGCCGGCTGCCGCTTCGGCTTTCAGAACAGCGAAGGAGGTGCCGGCACCGATAAGATAGGTGTGCTCAGGAGCGAAAACCAACGGATTGGATGCCGAAGACACTATCATCTTGCCCGGCTCGTGCAACATGTTATCGGCCACAGGTATAGGCTCGTTGTATGCGAACGACGACCCTATATTCACCACATGTACATGATGTAGCAGATTTTCGGTAAGCGAACACCAGTAGCTTATGTTATGCTCATAGCACGGTTTAAGTTTATAATGGGCCAAAGTGCGAGCCTTGGCTCCGTTGGACAGAACGAAAGCAACGTCTGTGGCACGGCTGTCGGGATAGCTCAACATATTGTCGTGCAACAGATAACGGTCGTTAGAAGCGCCAGGAGCGAGAACATTGTTGCTGAAATAGAGATGTGCAGGCTCTTTGTGAACCACGCGCATGGTGGTGCCGTCACAGTCCAACGTCACCACGGTAAGCAACTCTATGCCCGCAAGATCCTGACGCACATACTCTATACGTCTGACGGTACGGGTTCTCTCGGCACACACTACCTCCCGACCCTCATATAAACGTGTCGTAACGTCGTAACGATGCAGGCGATTGTTGTACTCGTATTTACCGGACGAAACGGTGTAATGCACGGAAAACCCCGGATCGTACAGCTCGTTATGAATCAAATCATTGATATCGTTATAACCTATCGTGAACGTATGGGTGCCGCCGCTGAACTCCGATATTTTAACCTCTTTAAGCAGATAAAATGGGCGTTCCACGGCCTGCGAAGCCACCTCTGACAGCATCACCGTACGGGGGGCATAACTGAAGGTGTCGCTACCTGTGCCGTGTACCGCACGGGCATCGAAACCCTCTATTGTGAGCTTTCCGGGGTCATAGACAGGTATGGCGTCAGTCAGGAAGACAGATACCGAATCGACCAAAGGGTTGTCGGCCACACCGTCGGGCAGCGAAAGCGATAACGTGAGCTTGGCACCGCTCATCGTCATAGAGAATCTGCTTACATTGCCGTCGCGGGCCATACGTATCCCTCCTGCTATAATCTCCATATCGTTATTCTCCACGGGCATCATAATGGCCTGCGTACCAGAGGCCACACTACCGTCAACCATGCGATAGGCCGCTATCATATAGAGCGACCCTGTTATATACCCCCTGTCGTGGAGCTTGGAGAGATGCCCCGTAAGCGACACATCGTTGGTGACGGTGCCGTCGTCGTTCCGGGTAATAGTTCCTATGTCGACATATACGCTACCGTTATCCTGTAGCTCGTAATACTCCGCCGACACCACGGCCTTTACCGGCAAGAGGCTCTCCATATAGACCGGCTCGTAACGGTTATTGCGTGCGAGAAAAAGTCTCTCCGTAACGGAAGAACCGCTGCCGAGCGTTATGAACAGAATATTTCCCGACGAGGTCACCGACGGCCGTCCTGCCCCCGTATTATTACAAAGGGTACCTACCGCCTGCAACCTCCGCGAAACAACCTTGCAATAACTTATCACGCCGCTTTTCAACACTATATAACCGCCGCCGTCCGTGAACACAGGGTGGTAATACAGTATCTCGAAACCGTCCGTGGAGTCGAGCGGTATATGCGCATCGAAGCGGGCCACCGGACTCCACTGGCCGTGCTCCTTACGCATATTGACCAAGTGTTCGCACACACCCTTGTCCGTCGAAACAGGCAGTGTCGCCGAATCTATCGGCATAAGATTCACACTGCTAATCTTTCTTCTTTTCATCGTTATCACTGTTTGATATAAGACCTTCACGACCGATGCGCTCCAAAAAATCGAGGCCGTTCTCCGGAGTCTCGCTCCCGTCATCGTTGTCGCGGACCACCTTGTCGACCTCTTTAAGTACAACAGCCATATCCTTTAATGCCTTGACATCCATCGGCTCCGTACTAGCCAGCCGCACCATGGTGTCGGCCAAAGCGTCTCTGACAACCTCTACGGAGGCGATAAAATTCTTTTTATTTCTCATTATTTTCCATCGTTTCGTCATACGTTTTTTCTTATCCGTAAATTTTATTGTATCCGGACTGTCAAAAACGTCTAAAACGTCGCAAATGTATATATACTCACCTATTTACGTAGGTATCTTTTTACAAACCGCTAACATAAATTGTAACAATCAGTACAAAAATTGTTTTAACATTACGACTCTTTATCCATAACTTTACAGTGGGAAAGCGACATACTCCCGAACCCAGACGACGGGCCGGCTTCCATCGTCTACCTGCGGGAAATCCGTCGCAGACCGACAATCGAAAAACAGGGCCCGATATCGAAACTATTCTCCATGACCTACATTGGACAAGCGGGAATGCGTACCGGCATAAGGCCTCATTAAAAACACTTAAAAACTTACGAATATGTTAGGATTAGCTATCGGAACCGGAGTACAGGCACTCGGATCGCTGGTAGGCGGACTCGTAACGCGTGGCCGCGAAAAGAAAAGGCAACGGTCGTTAGACAACGAACAAAACATGCTCGACAGGTGGTACCAACAAAGCCAGAACAGTAATTACATGGACAGCGAGAATGCCAAAGCGACCCTCTCCATGCTCCACCGGCAAAACAAACGCACCTCGGAACAGGTCGGCAACAACCTCATCCGTAACGGAGCCACGGCCGAATCGAGAGTAGCCACGGCGGCGGCTCTCAACGAAAACTACGCCGACACGGTATCGCGACTGGCAGTGGCCGACGAAGCACGCAAAGAGCGCGACAGAGACCGTTACGTGGAGATGTCGCAGAATATAGCGTCACGACGCGGAAACTACGCATCGTCGCCCGGCGACTATATAGCTGCCGCCACGCAAACCGTAGGGCAGACCCTCACAGACCTATGGGGTGAGAACGCATTAAAACTACCCAGAAGAAAAAACAGAATATGACGCACCGACACGTAACGACCTAATAGTGCATCGGGCAAAACCGAATAGTTTCCAACTTCTTAAATCATTTTTCCGAATCACAAGCAATGGCAAAAAAAGAGAAAAGAGATACCTCCGAATACCTCGCTCAAAGCGAGGCCGCCGCGGCCAATTCCGACAAGATGTACCGCGACGCGTTACAGGAGTATAAAGACAAGATCGACAGAGCTTCGAGGAGCAATCCGTTACTCGACATAGTAGAGAGATCGTACGACATAACCGAACCCGACACATCACGATACTCACGTCGTCGCGACCGTACGGCACAGGCGGCCACCATGAACGCCTTGGGAGAACTCGCCTCAGTGATAGGCGGAGGAATAGCCGCCGCATGGGGAGGCACCCCGCCACTACCCGACAAGGTATCGGCACGGCTGGCCAGGGCACGCATCGCAGATATGGACGAAAAGATGCACGAAGAATTCGACGCTTACCGTAAAACCAATCTCGCAGAGGCGATAAGACGCGACAAACAGACCGAAAGAGCCACAGAGAAATATCTCAATCACCTCTATCGTATAAACCGCGACGACAAACGCTCCCGCGATGCGGCCGCCCTGCAGAGAGAACGTGCCGCAACATCCGAGAAGATAGCTCGCGAGCGTATCGAAGCCACGCAAAAGGCAACGGAACGTAAGGCATCGTCGGGAAGCGCAACCCGCAAGACGCAAAGCGAAAAACCGGTGACATACATACTCGACGGCGACAACAAACGTGTAGCCATCTATCGCGACCAGATGACACAATTATACGAACTGGCCGACGAGATGGGCATGCTCGACAAGTACCGTTCGGCTAAAAACAACGACGAACGCAAAGAGGCACTCTTCGTAGCCATAGGCAAAGCCTACAAAGAGAAGCAGAAGATAGAACGACTTCGATAAGTCGATCACTTTAACTGCTGAGGCGATAAAAGACCGAATCATACCCAACATTTCATACAAGCCTCAGCCAACGATCGCCGGGGCAAAACGTCTTCATAGAGCTACGCTCCGGATAACAGGGAATGCCAGGGAGAATACGCATCAAAATAATATTCTCCCTCAAATCACAACGGTTCCGGAGACATGAACCTAAACGAACAAAAACGACAAGATTAATGATAAGAGGTATAGATATAGACAGATTAGCGGCCTCGGCTCCCGTAAGCGCCGAGAGCTGTCCCAAAGCCGTATGCGACACATCCTCGCCGGAAAGATCGAGCGACCCGGAGGCGTTGCTCGAGGAGGCGTTGAAATACTGGCTGGCACTCGACAACATGCGTTCGGAACGCGACCGTAACATACGTTACCGTAGCGGCGACCAATGGAGCGACTATGTGGAAGACCCTGAAAAACCGGGATCGTTCGTCAAGGAGGAGCGCATAATATCTCGCGGAGGCAAGATACCGCTAAAACACAACTTCATACAACAATACGTCCGCAACATCGGCGGCCAAATGCTGTCGGAGCGTCATCAGCCTGTGGTTGTCGCCCGCACCGGCGAGGGTAACGCGCTCGGCGAAATGCTCACGGGAGCGTTACAGTCGTGCCACCGCGCCAACCGCATAGACACACTCAATATGGCGATGGTCGACGAGATGTTGCTATCGGGAATGGCTTGTCTGAAGATACGCTACAGTTATTCCGACAATCGCGGAATATCGGACGGCAGAGTGGAGAGCGTAAACCCCGAAAGGCTGTTTTTCAACACCGACATAGAAGACCCGCGCTTGGACGAGATACGCTTCATAGGCCAGATACACGACTACACTCCGGATCAGCTCGTAGCCTCGTTCGCCGACACCCCCGAGGAGGAGGATAGAATACGTTCGTATTACTCTGCCGGCACCACGGCTCCGCTCGACACCGCCGCCACCCATGAGGAGATGACCTCGTTTTTCTGCCCGTCCGACACAGGCAAATGCCGTCTGTTCGAGATATGGCACCGCGAGGGAGGATGGACCGACTACCTGCACGACTATGCCGACGGAAGCGAGGAGACGGGCCGATCGCTATCACACGAGGCAGATGCAGAGAACGAACATCGACGCAAGATAGCCGCCGAGGCGGGCATAGACCCCGAAAAAGTGCCGTTAGTGGCATGTCACAAACGCTACGAACACAAGTGGATAGTATCGTTCGTAACACCCGACGGCCATCTCGTAGCCGAACGCGTCACCCCTTACGCTCACGGAGAGCACCCCTACGTGATAGCCACAATGCCCATGACCGACGGCCGATTCAGAGGCATGGTCTCCGACATAATAGACATGCAACGCTACATAAACCGCCTGATAGTGATGCTCGACTTCATAATAGGCAGTAGCGCCAAAGGGGTGCTCATGGTGCCCGAGACGGCCATACCCGACGGATACTCCGTAGCCGACTTCGCCGCCGAATACGTCAAGGCCAACGGAGTAATAGTCTACCGCCCTAATGCCAATAAAGAGGTGCCGTATCAGGTGCACAAAAACAGCACCGCCATAGGGGCGTGGGAGATGCTATCCACACAGATGCAACTCATAGAGCAAGTGTCGGGCATATCGGGAGCCATACAGGGGCGCACAGCCGCCGCTGGCACCCCATCGAGCCTCTACATGCAACAGGCCGGCAACTCGCAACTCAACCTAACCACCCTGTTCGAGACCCTGTCCGACCTCTTCCGTCGCCGTGACGAGAAGCTGCTTCGTGTGATAGTGCAATACTACCGCGAGCCTCGATACCTGATAACATCAGGCGAACAATCGGGACAAGCGTCCATATACGACCCGGCACTCGCCTCACGCATGCTCGATTTCAACCTAGTGCTGGCGAACTCCACCAATACGCCTGTTTACCGTCAGATATTCGACGACATACTGATGCGCATGCTCGACGGAGGACACATCACATTCGAACAATATCTGGAGAGTTGTTCGCTCCCGTTCGCACAACGTCTGTTGGCACGCATCAGACAAAACGACGAGAACCACCAGGAAGCCTAATACCTCTACGCTCCGGGTTCCGGCCCGGACATTTTCGTATCATTTCATATTAACACTATTTCAAAGCCTGTCGAGATTCAGAACCGTATTTTCGGAACAGCCCCTCATTAATTAAGGCGACAGGCCGATAACCTATAAGTAATGTCATGAAAACGCGAAAACCGTTCTACAAGAGGAGACGCAACACCTTCAGCGCCATCCACTATTCGTTTCCATCGGAACAACTGCGAGGCACCATGTTCGATTGCCGTGCCGAAACGATACTCAAATACGCCAAACTATACAACGATTACACTCAACTCAACGAGGAGATCCGTTCGCGTTATCCGGAAGTGGCGGACCACATAACACGCAAATTCTACTACAAGATAATATCGTCTCGCAACAACCTGTCGTACAACTATGTAGTATCAATCATATCTATGGTATCGGCCAACAGGGAGCTGCTCGACAAGGCCGTAGACGAAGCAATGGTCTACATAGCGCACAAGAAACTCGACCTGTTATGATACGCACCGCAGACGATATATTGAAGACAGACCGTAAGCGTATGAAGATGCTGGCGGCCCCTTACGACCCGCTATCCGGCAAGGGATCGCCTCTGCCGCGCAGACGGTTGCAGGCCGACGACGTACATTACGCCATGTTACCGGAAAAGATGTTCTCCCTGCCGCTGATAAAAGCTATGGAAGCGGCCGGCTCCATAGCTTCGTACGCCCTGTCTGCCGGCATAACCTACAAAGAGGCCATGGCGGCCGTGACGTTGCTAAGAATGGCATACGATTTCGAATACTGGTGCGCCACGTGCGTAAAGGTGCAAGACAAGCTCACAAAGCGTATGGTACCGTTCGTGTTACGCCGTCCGCAACTGAAGCTGTTCGAGGCTATGATCGACGACCTTTTCGCCGACAGGCCGGTAAGAATAATATTGCTCAAGGCGCGTCAATGGGGAGGCTCCACTTTGGTGCAGATATTCATGGCATGGATACAGCTATTTCATCGCCGTAGATGGCACTCGGCCATAGTGGCCGATCTGGAAGACCAGTCGCGCAACATAAAGGCCATGTACAGCCGTCTTGCCGCCAACCATCCCCGAGAGGTATCCACAGTGACCTTCACCGGCTTCGAGGGTTCGTCAAAAAACAAACGCATAGCCGAACGCGACTGCATCATATACTTGGGGTCTATGCAGAAACCCGACGCCATACGCTCTGCCGACGTCATGATGGCGCATCTCTCGGAGGTGGGGCTATGGCGTCAGACCGACGGTAAACGTCCAGAGGATGTTGTACAGTCCATAGCAGGCACAGTACCGCTCGAACCATACTCCGTGATAGTGATGGAGTCTACGGCCAAAGGCATAGGCAACTATTTCCATCGACAATGGTGCAAAGCCGTCGGCGGAGAGAGCGGATACAAACCGGTATTCGTGCCGTGGTTCGAGATAGAGCTATACAGATTGCCGTTCAAAAACGACGAAGAGAGGCGGGCTATGGCCGGAAGCCTCACATCGCATGAACGACACGTATTCGAATTAGGAGCCACCCTGGAGGCCATCAACTGGTACCGGCGCAAACGTCACACCGACGCATACGACGACTGGCGCATGGGATGCGAATTTCCGTCCGACCCCACGGAGGCATTTCAGTCTACGGGACGACGCGCCCACAATCCCGAATATGTAAGCGCCATGCGTCGTTACGTGCGCGACCCTATAGCCAAAGGCGACATGTCTGCCGACGCACCTCACGGCAAAGAGGCTATAGACGGCTCGTTGCGTTTCGTCCAGTCCGCAGAGGGGCCGTTATGGATATGGGCCCATCCCGACAGATCGACGGCCATGTCGCGCCGTTACATCGTCAGCATGGACATAGGCGGACGCACACCCGGAGCCGACTGGTCGGTCATATCGGTGATAGACCGTTACTGGCTCGCCGAAGGCGGAGTGGAGGAATGTATAGCCACATGCCGGTTTCATCTCGATCAAGATCTGGCAGTATGGAAAGCGGTACAGATAGCGAAGTATTATTGCGACGCCCTATTGGTGGTAGAGGCCAACTCGTTGGACGACAAAGGGACGGAGGGCGACCACTCGCTCACAATACTCGACGAGATCAAAGGTTACTACACCAACCTATACAGCCGCACCGACCCGCAACGCATACGCGAAGGAGCCCCCGAAAGATACGGGTTCTTCACCTCTTCGGCCTCCAAGAGCGACCTTGTCAACCAGATGAACAAACGTCTGCGAGAAAACGGCTACATAGAACACGACGCCCGCGCACTTGACGAAGCCGACACCTACGAGATAAAAACAGACGGCTCCTACGGCGCGGTCGACGGTGAGCACGATGACATATACATGAGCCGCGCCATAGCTCTCAAAGCCTCGCAGACAACACCGCTACCGGCAATGATACGCCCGCGCGAAAACACCCAACCCCACGACACCCTCCTCACCGAAGCCTCCTTCTAGGTGGGGGGGACACAGTCCCCTTTCTGATAAACTACAACTGCAACTGTGTTGCAAACTTGTTGTCAACACTACATCTTCATCATGGGAAAGGACTAAGTACACAGTCCCCTTTTTGATAAACTACAACTACAGCTGTGTTGTAAACTTGTTGTGAACAACTACATATTCATCATGGGAAAGGACTAAGTACACAGTCCCCTTTCTGATAAACTACAACTGCAGCTGTGTTGCAAACTTGTTGTGAACAACTACATATTCATCATGGGAAAGGACTAAGTACACAGTCCCCTTTCTGATAAACTACAACTGCTGCTGTGTTGCATACTTGTTGTGAACAACTACATCTTCATCATAGAAAAGACCTAAGGACACAAAACTCTCTCTGATAAAATACCACTGCAAATGTATCGCCAAATTGCAATGAACATTACATCTTATCATTCTACAGCCTATGCCCTATCGACGCCGCAAGAAAAACAAGAAGTGCATCAACTATACATTTGCGGCATCACTACATATCTAGCATCTCAAAAGGGGCTGTGCCCCCTCGTTTTTGGGTACTTTTGTCGAGTGACAAAAGTACCTCCCCCGGAAGGGCCCGCCGGGAGGCACACAAAATCAATTTCGGGCCGCACTTCCACTTTATCGGTTAAGTTTAAAAACAAAGAGAGGGGACCA
>CAJURV010000007.1 GCA_910588925.1 uncultured Rikenellaceae bacterium | reverse complement strand
AGGGCAATCAAACACAAATTCCGCCGTTAAATCCCGAGGCACGAGGGATGAGCGGTCCGCACCTCGCGGTGGGCAGAAATTCCCCCCACACAGCGGCCCGCATAAGTTCCGGCAATCATAGAACCTCTTCCGCTTAAATCTCTACCACGAACCTAAAGAGCCCCACGCTTAGCGCTCCCCCGCAGGCTCCGTACCTGTGACCCGGAGCAAGACACAGCTAAAACAGCTCTAATCACTCGACATAAAGACTGCGCCTATACCATCCGTGCGAAAAATCAAGCCAATGCACACACTATCAAATCATAGCCCTGCAAATCGCAAACACTGCAATGAATAACCGCCTATAGCATAAAACAAGCGAAGCTACGGCAACCGGACACCTCCCGACCTCTCAAACAAATAACCGACCGCCCATGTTGATAACTTGTTGCAAAAAATACCGGCGAAAGACGTGCGGTACAAGCGATGTTCCCTACCTTTGCGGTCATAAAACAAGAAACGATGAAAATGGATAATATAATGCCTGAAGAGGTAAATATAGAGATCGACGAAAAGATCGCCGACGGAGCCTACTCCAACCTCGCCATAATATCGCATTCGTCGAGCGAATTCGTACTCGATTTCATCTGTCTGATGCCGGCTGCCGACAAGGGGCGGGTCAGAAGCCGCATCATACTGGCTCCCGAACACGCCAAACGGCTGTTGCTCTCTCTGAAAGAGAACATAGGACGCTACGAAAAGGCTTTCGGCGAAATAGAGATACACCCCATGGAACACGAGATCGACCCTGTGGGTGTGACTACCGTAGGCGAGGCGTAAGCCGCATACCGGGCACAGGCGGCTCGTTTTGCCGATTGCGATTTTTTTGTTAGTTTTACAGCGGAAAACAATAATAATAAAAGATATGGCTACAACAGCTGACCTTAAAAACGGCATGTGCATAGAGTTCAACGGCAAAACCATGTTGGTCGTGGAATTTCAGCATGTCAAACCCGGCAAGGGCCCCGCTTTCGTGCGCACCAAGCTCAAGAACATAGAGAACGGACGCACCATCGACAACACTTTCACCGCAGGCGAGAAGATAGAACCGGTACGCGTGGAACGCCGCCCTTATCAATACCTCTACGAAGACGACATGGGTTGCAATTTCATGCACACCGAGACATTCGAACAGATCGTCATCGACAAGAACCTGATAGACAACTCCGACCTCATGAAAGAGGGACAGGTGGTGGAGGTGATGTTCCACACCGAGAAAGAGGCTGTACTGACCGCCGAACTTCCCCCCATAGTAGATATGGAGGTGACCTATACCGAGCCCGGCGTCAAAGGCGACACCGCTTCGTCGAATGCTCTCAAGCCCGCCACCGTGGAGACAGGCGCCACAGTCAAGGTACCCCTTTTCATCAACACCGGCGACAAGATACGCGTCGACACCCGCACACGCGAATATTACGAACGTATCAAATAGGATCTCCGGACCATTTATTGAAGGAATCTGCCATCCACAGGCATTTGTCTTGACACACAACATTATATCAATGGCAAATTTCCGACCGGAAAGGGTAACGGGTCGGGAATAAGTTTTTTTGAAAGCATGAGCACCGGATACACCTGTCTTCGGTGCTCTATTCATAAACATACAGGCAGGAGGTTATTAGCAAGGAGGGTTACGGGCCGAACGGTCCGAAAGAGGATATACGACACAGTCCCCGGAGCCGACAGGCATATTATTTGCATCTCTCTTTTTTACCGGGGAGACATTTTCACCTAACCGCACTCTTCCGGCAAAATTTACATCGGATTTTTCACCCGTATCGTCCGCCCCAACCGACTTAGGAGAGCCGGACACCCTATAAAAACATAATGCCATGGAAACAGTAAAGATAAGATGCGAGAACAACGGCAAGGAGGTACTTATAAACAAAGGCTCCTCGTTAGGAGAGATAGCCGCATTGCTTTCGCTTCGTAACAGATACCCGTTCATAGCCGCATACGTCAATAACAGATCCGAAGATCTCAACGACCGCATCTACGAGCCCAAAAGCATACGTTTCATAGACGCCACCCATTTCGAAGGTGCGCGTGTCTATCAGCGTACGTTATTTTTCGTGCTCTATAAGGCCGTCAGAGACCTTTATCCCGAAGCCGTCCTTAAGATACAGCACTCCTTGGGACGCGGTTTCTATTTCGTATTGGAGGGCGCAGAGACGGGCGGGAAGACAGCCGCACGACTCAAAGAGCGTATGCACGAACTCGTAGATGCCGACCTGCCCATAGAGCGCGACATAGTCTACCGCGACGACGCCGAGAACTACTATGCCGACGACAGCGACAAGCTGCGTCTTATCAACACGCGTCGTCACCTCTATGTCACCGTCGACACCATGGCCGACGTACACGGCTATCTCTACGGCACACTCGCCCCGTCGAGCGGTTCGGTACCGGTGTTCGACATACGTCCGTTCTACGACGGCTTCCTGTTGTGCGTTCCGCGTCGCAGAGACCCCGAAACCATAGACGAACCCGGGTCCATCGAGAAGATGTTCGACGTATTCTCACGTCATAAGGAGTGGCTCAAGGTGCTCGACGTATCGAACATAGGTCTGCTCAACGCCAAGATCATAGACGGCAAGGCCAGCGACCTGATAAAGATAGGCGAGGCCATGCAACAAAGGCTCTTCACGCAACTGAGCGACACCATAATGGATAGACGCGACGACGGGCTGAAGCTGATACTCATATCGGGCCCCTCGTCAAGCGGCAAGACCACGTTCAGCATGCGTCTCAATATAGAGTTGCGCCTGTTCGGTCTCAAGCCGGTGGTGCTCTCAATGGACAACTACTTCGTAGACCGCGACAAAACGCCTATCGACGAAAAGGGCAAACACGACTTCGAGGCGTTGGAGGCGGTAGATCTGGAGCTATTCAACGACAACCTGTCGCGCCTCATAGCAGGAGAGAAGGTGGAGATACCCAAGTTCGACTTCCGCGACGGACACCGTTACTACGACGGCACCTCGCTGGAGCTATCGCCCGACTCGGTGATAATAGTGGAGGGTATTCACGCCCTCAACCCCGCCATAGCCGGCGACATACCGCACGAGAAGATATTCCGTATATATGTTTCGGCTCTCACCTCCATATCCATGGACAATCTCTCGCGATTCTCCACCACCGACAACAGGCTTCTGCGCCGCATAGTACGCGACAGCCGTTACCGCAACCATACGGCATTGGAGACGATACGCCGCTGGGGAAGCGTCCGACGTGGCGAGGAGAAAAACATATTTCCCTATCAGGAGGAGGCCGACTACATGTTCAACAGCTCGCTGATATTCGAGATAAGTATGCTCAAACGCTATGCGGAGCCCCTGCTGATGGAGGTCCCCGACACCGAGGAGGAGTACAGCGAAGCGAGCCGTCTGCTCGACATGCTCGACTTCTTCATGCCTCTCGACGACAAGGAGGTGCCGCCCACGTCGATCATACGCGAGTTCATAGGCGGCAGCAGCTTCAAATATTAATCGTGGCGGATGCGTTTACGGCCAACCACATAACGCATCGCCTATGAGACGAGTCATATAAAATCGGAGATGAAAAAACTTTCGGTAATAATAGCGACCTTAGCCATAGCCGCCGGATGCAACTCATCCGCCCCGGACGTAATAACCCTCACCGGAGAGTGCGACAGTGTCACGTTGAGTTACAGCGACATAGTGAGCAGAGTGCGCTACACAGTCCTCGACGCGGGAGACAAAGCCCGGCTCGGACGTATACTCGACATAGAACGTACCGAGAGCTACATATTCGTAATATCGCAAGGCGTGGAAGGGGTGTTGCAGTTCGACACCGAGGGACGTATGTTGCGTCGCATATTGTTGCCCAAAGACGACGATCCGCACTCTCTGGCGGCCGACAACGAGAACAGGCTCCTTACGGTAGGGTGCGGCAGAGTCATGCACATATATAATTTTTCAGGACGTCACCTCCGTACCGTCTCGCTATCGGGACGTTCGCGATGGGATATTCTGAGTCCGGCTCCCGGTTATCTGTGCAAGATAGCATTGCCCTCCACCGCCAACAATGTCACCGACCCCGGTTTTCACCTCGCGGAGATTATAAACTACAGCGACTCTACAATCAACACCCTCGCCTACCGCGACACCTCCTCTACCGAAACGATGTACCTGGCCCTTCCGCAACTTTACGGCTACATAGGCAACGGCGGCATGGAGATATTATCTTCCGTGAGCGACACCATATTCGCCATAGACAGCAAAGGAGCACACCCCGTAGCTACGATAGAGCCATCGGGCGTCATGAGGTACAAGAGTAACAGCGGCAAAGGGTCGCACCGCTCCGATCCGTCGGCGTATCACATCGAATCAATGATGTCGACACCGTCGCACATCTATCTGCAAGTGTGTCACAACGACTCCTTGACGGTGGTTGCCTACGACCGCACGAACGGGACAGTAGGACGTTACATAACCGGCATTCGCATAGACGAGCACATGGCCCGTTGCAATATCTTCGTCAACGATTACGACGGCGGCCCCGGCGCGTGGGGCAACTTTCCGCTCTCCGACGGCGGTCACGCCACCATGATATATCCTTCCGACATAGAGACTCTGCGATACAACGGCAAGCTCGACCGGGTACGGAGCAAAGAGTTGCACGACGCCTTATCGAGGTCGAAGGAGATGCCTATGGTGATGTTTATCGATTTTAAATAGGGAGACCTATTCTTTCTTTTATGGGCTTCAGCGGCATTTTACCCGGCGTCACAGGGACGGAGCCTGCGGGGGAGCGCGCCTCGCGGGATAACTGGGTGTAAAATAAGCGGAAAAGGGCTATGATTGCTGGAGCTTACGCGGGCCTCCGATGGGGTTTTTCCAACCTCCGTCGGGTTAATCCGTGGCGGTTATTGCGGAGCGGCACCCCGTGCCGCGGGAGCAGGTTCGGTCAGGTACGTGTTACTCTCGCGGAGCGGGTCTCTCGCCCCGCGAGAACAGGTTCTATCTAATGCGCATATCTGTAGGAAATGTTATGGCATCTTTTCCGTCTCGCAAACCTACTCCATTACCTCCCGTGTTTTCGTTAGGTACTATCGGATACACATCTCTTTACCGGTCCTAACGAAGTGAAATTCGAGAGGCCGTGCAATAAACAAAATCCTTTAGAAACCGCCCAAAGCGAAAATAACATTATCCCTGCCGCGAAGCGGAAACAACGTTATCGACAGAAGCCGTAGGCAGATTCCTACAGGCGACCCATACCCAACTCGAATATATCGAAACTCATTCGTTTCATGTCGGCTACCAGCAATCGTCCTTCGAGAGTATCGCCCATACCGGAGAGATATTTTATCGCCTCGGAGGCCTCTATCGCACCGATAATGCCCGGTATGGGGGGCATGACACCGACTACGGGACGTTGTTCGGCAGGCTCCGGATAGAGATCGTGATAATATAAGCCGTGGCGGGGAGTGAACAGAGCCACTTGTCCGCCCATGCCCTCCGCCGTGGCGTATATGAACGGTAACGAACTCTCTTTACTCTTCATCGACAGTGTATAACGTGTGGCGTAATTGTCAGTGCAATCAATTATTATATCTGCACCCGATGCGAAGTCGGCAAAGTTATCGACATTTATCGACATGTTATGAACAACGATATCCACATTCGGATTGATGGCACGAAGACGGTCCGCCGCACACAGAACCTTGTCGCAGCCTATCTGTGCAGTGGTGTAGAGCACCTGACGTTGCAGGTTGGAGAGACTGACGGTATCGCTGTCGGCGATGACGAGGCGTCCGACTCCGGCCGCTGCCAGATATGACAACGAAGCCGAACCGAGTCCGCCGCATCCGACTACCGCAACCGTGGAACGAGCGAGCCTCTCTTGCCCTTCGGCTCCGAAGCCCTCCACGAGCACCGACCGCAAATATCTGTCTGTCATAACGCCTTACGCCCGTAGGCTCCGAATGTGTTGCGGTTGAGGGAGAGGTCCCAGTCTTTCCATACCACTTCGAAATCGTGCGCACGTATGGCCTCCACGACCTTTTCTACAGGTCGGTCGTCGTTTACGCTGAACTGCTCCAGCTCTTTATTCTTGTCCCAATCGGAATAACCGCCGGGGGCCGTTTTGGAGCCGGCGCTCATGGTGGTGACGCCCAGCTCCACCACATTATCGCGGAAACGTGGACTCTCACGCGTAGAGAGCGATATTTCGAGATCTTCGCTCAACAGACGATAAGCCGTGATAAGCTGCAGCAAGTCGCGCTCCGTCGTAGGGTAATTGGGCTGAAAACCCTCGCCGACGAACGGACGCAGCCGCGGAAACGATATGGAACATTTGGTGCGCCAATACCTGTTTTGGATGTAGTGTATGTGCAGAGCGGTGAAGAATGCGTCGGTACGCCAGTTCTCCAACCCTATGAGGTTGCCCACCCCCACCTTGTATATGCCGGCTGCTCCCATACGGTCGGGGGTCTCGAGACGGTAACGGTAGTCGCGTTTACGTCCCGCCGGGTGATACAGCGGATAACGCTTTTCGTTGTATGTCTCCTGATAGACGCATACGGTGTGCAGACCGTGCTCCATCAGGCGGGCGTAGTCGGCCTCGTCCAACGGCTGCACCTCTATGGATGTCTGCTCGAAATAGCGCGATATGGTGTCTATCGACTCGGCCATATAGTCGACCCCCGCATGTTTGGGCGACTCGCCCGTAACCAGCAGAATGTGCTTGAACGGATGACCTCCGCTCTGTATGGCGCGCGCCTCCTCGGCTATCTGCTCCTGCGAGAGGGTGACGCGACCGATATTGTTCTTGCAGTTGAAACCGCAATAGATACAATGGTTGGTGCAATAGTTGGAGATGTATAGCGGCGTATATATCTGCATGGTGCGTCCGAACCGGCGACGCGTGGCTTCGGCGCTCATGCGGGCCATCTCCTCGAGATAGCCGGATGCCGCCGGAGAGACCAGCACGGCGAAATCCTCGGGACTTATATTGACCCCTTTGGCAAGTACCCGCTCCACATCGGCAGGGGTGACCCCTTCGATGAAGGCGGTCATCTTATCCCAGTCCCACTTTTGTTTATAATCGTAAAATGTCATAGTTGTCAATCGTTAAGAAATGCGGTTAGCGGGCTGGTGGCGGAGGCTCTGTCGTTGACAGGAGCCGCACCGGCCTCGTATGCCATGCGTCCCGCCTCCACGGCCATGGCGAATGCGCGCCCCATAGCGACAGGGTCCCCGGCTACGGCTATGGCGGTATTGACCAACACCGCGTCGGCCCCCATCTCCATGGCGGCGGCGGCCTGCGAGGGCGTGCCTATGCCGGCATCGACCACCACGGGCACATTGCTCTGTTCTATGATTATGCGCAGGAACTCCGACGTAGCCAACCCCTTGTTGGAGCCTATGGGCGCCCCCAACGGCATGACGCATGCGGCGCCGGCATCCTCCAGCCGTTTGCATAGAACGGGGTCGGCATGTATGTAGGGCATAACCACGAAACCGTCGCGCGCAAGCTCTTCGCACGCTTTCAGAGTCTCCACCGCGTCGGGCATGAGGTAACGCTGGTCGGGATGTATCTCCAGCTTTATGAAGTCGGTACCCAAGGCCTCGCGTGCCAGACGTGCCGCGAAAACGGCCTCCTCTGCATTACGCACGCCAGAGGTGTTGGGCAGAAGTTCCACACCCGGCATACGCAATGCCCGTAGCATACCGTCGTCGTCATTCTTGATATCTATGCGTTTAAGGGCTACGGTCACAAGGCCGCTTCCGGTAGCCTCCACGGCCCGGGCCATAATCTCGTCGGATGCAAACTTGCCCGTGCCTACGAAAAGACGCGAGCGCATCGTACGTCCGCCTATCGTCAAATCTTTCATCTTATCCGAAATATTTTTGAGTCAATTCAACAAATCGTTCCGTAGCCGCTACGGCATCCGCACTGCGGGCAATGGCTCCGGCCACGGCCACACCCCACACACCGGTGGCAGCGAGCGTATCCATATCATCCGGGGTTATGCCGCCTATAGCGACCACCGGCGGGAGTTCCGCACCGCACGACGACAGCACCGTACGGTAACCCTCCGCTCCCAACACGGGGGCGAGCCTCTTTTTGGTGGCTGTGTACCGGAACGGGCCCAAGCCTATATAGTCCACGCCGGCCGCCACCGCCTCCGTTATGTGGTCGGCTGTGTTGGCCGTGGCCCCTATGATGGCATCGCCCATAATTGCACGCGCCTCTGCGGGTGACATATCGTCGCGTCCTAAGTGTACGCCGTCGGCTCCGACACGGGCGGCCACCTCCACGCGGTCGTCCACTATCAGAACGCCGCCGCAGGCATGCACCGGCACTAAAAGCATCTCGGCCGCCTCGGCCACCGTTCTGTCCGGTGCGTCTTTCATGCGCAGCTGCACCCATCGGCCGCCGCCGCAAAGAAACGACGCCACCTCTCTCGCTATCTCTGCGGGTGTGGCGCCTGTGGTTATGTATTGAAGATGTGCTATCTTGTCTCTGTCAACCATCTGTTTTCGAGTGTCATATAATTGGATAACGTGGCTTCGGGATCTATGGCTCCATCCGATACCGCCCACAACGAGCCTATCATAGCCGCACCGCCGAAGCCCATATTGCGGCACAGTGCCATATTATCTGCGTCCACACCGCCGAGAGCCATCACCTTACGACGTTCCTCATCGGACAACGAACCCAAGAACCTCTCCAACTCTCTGTGTCCGAAAGCCGACATGTAGCCTTCTTTAGAACGGCTGTCGAAAACAGGACTAAGGAACATATAGTCGGCCTGCCCCTCGTCGAGCACCGTGCGCACCTCGTCGAACGAGTGACACGACACGCTCAGCCGTCCGTGGCACTCCCCGTTACGCTCCGAAAAGCGTCTATGGGTGCCGCCGAAACCGTAACGCTCGCTGAGAGCAGGGGCATGGTGGAGGGTAAATCTGCCGAGCAGACGCTCATCGCCTCCGCACAGTTCCCACACCGTGCGTGCGAGAGGTTCGGGGTTATCTCTCCTAAGATGTATGACCACCCCGTCGCAACGGCAAAGCAGGGATATGGCCTCCCTTTCGCCTGCAAGCTCCTCGGGCAATGTAATCAGGGCTGTCATCCTCCCTGAGTGGCCCTTATTATGGTTATCTTGTCGCCATCGTT
Organism: uncultured Rikenellaceae bacterium; assembly: GCA_910588925.1. Lineage (GTDB taxonomy): Bacteria > Bacteroidota > Bacteroidia > Bacteroidales > Rikenellaceae > CASDZP01. The sequence continues at coordinate 40,648 of CAJURV010000007.1, read as the reverse complement.
AAGGACGAAGCTATGCCACGACGAGGCGGGAACGATTTTAGTCCCTACCGCCACGGCACAACCGGCCACGGAGATCGACAACGAGGTCACCAGCTCCCCGACGGTAGTGCCGTCGAACTCGACCTCTTCGTTATTAACGTTAACTCTCATCTGTCCTATTTTGATCCTTACAAAGGTAAGAAAAAGAACATAACGACGAAAAGAAGCTCTGCCCCGTCTTTTATATCCATATAGAATGGCCGGCGGGACGAATATTCTCTTTTCAGCCTGACTGTATGCGCATTAACGATCGGCATTAATGCGCATATCGTCAGGAAATTTATAGTATCTTATCGTCGCGCCGGCAACAAATATAACCTTTGAATATTTAATCCTCTGCGTGGCGTTTCTTTCCCCGGTTCCCCTCTATCACTATGACGAATTCGCCTTTGGGGGGATGTTCGGTGAAATGTTTCAACAGTTCGTGTGCGGTGCCGCGCACTGTCTGTTCGAATTTTTTGGATATTTCGCGCGATACGGATACTAATGGGTCGTGGGGGAAATATTCGACAATGGATTCCAAGGTCTTGACTATCCTGTATGGCGATTCGTAAATGATTATGGTGCGTTGTTCTTCTGCAAGACGCATAAATGCACTCTTACGCCCTTTCTTTTGCGGCAGGAAGCCTTCGAAACAGAAGCGGTCGCAGGGCAGGCCGCTATCGATCAGTGCGGGAACGAAAGCGGTGGGGCCGGGCAGAGTCTCCACCTCTATGCCGCGCTCTATGCAACTGCGTACCAGCATGAATCCCGGATCGGAGATGCCCGGTGTACCTGCGTCGGATATAAGCGCTACGGTCAGCCCCTTCTCTATGGTGTCGGCGATACGTTCGGTGGCCGTGTGTTCGTTGAACTTGTGATACGACTGCAAGGGTTTGCTTATGCCGAGATGGTCGAGAAGCACCGAAGAGGTGCGCGTATCTTCGGCGAGTATGAGATCCGCCGTGCGCAAGGTCTCCACCGCACGCAACGTTATGTCGCCGAGGTTGCCCACCGGCGTCGGTACTATGAACAATTTAGCCATGTGGTTATATGAATTTTGCCGAGAGCACCTCCACCAGCATGTCTATGGCGCGGCTGTCGCTCTTTTGCGGGTAGTGCTCCTGTATGTACAATACCGCCATGTCGAAGTCGCCCGTGGCCTCTAATGCGTCTATCATGTCGAGACACGTCTCCATGTCGCCGTAGCACAATTCGTCGGCTACCGCTCCGAGACGCTCCCTGCCCAGTCGTGCTGCGAGCGATCTGTCGTCGGAGAGCATCCTCTCCAACCGGGTGGGTTCCGGCAGTATGGGTTCGGCACTCATGGTTATCTCCTCTACGGGGTCGTGCGTCTCCTCTTTATCTGTATCGTCGGTCTCCGGCACTATTACCGTCTCCTCTATCGTTTCGGTGTCGTTGGCATCGTCCGGCAGATCTTCCGTCTCCTCGGTCGATTCTTCACCGTTATCTTCCGGAACCGTCTTTTCCTGTTCTTCTTTCTTCGCATCGTCCGTCTCATCGACATGAACTGTCTCGGGGACTGCCGCTGCATCGACCTCCTCCGTCTCCTTTTCGACCGATGTCTCGTCTTCCGTAGCGGTACGGGTGTCGGTCGGTTCTGTCGGGCTCTCCGGCGTCACGGGCGACGTTTCCGCCCAGGGGACCGTTACGTCGGCCAATCTGTTGTCGCGCTCCTCCGTCTTGGCCTCCGACGGCGTCTCTGTAGCGGTCGGAATATCGTCGGGCTCGGTAGCGGGCTCGACGGACGAGGCCCCCTCTGCCGCAGATTCGTCGGCTGCGGGTAGCGTGGCGCTCACAACCGGCATAGACAATACTTCGTCGTATATATCGCGTAGTGCGGATATAACCATGTCTTTGTCGAGAGAACGTATTCCGCCGTTCTCGATGGATGAGGCGAGCAAGGCGCGTATTTTGTCGATCTGCCGGAGCGTCAGGTCTGTCATAGGTGTCGTCGGTTAAAGATTCGTGAAAAGATACGGGCATGCAGGACACAAAAACGAACCCTGTTCGGTTCTGCCCCGGGCGACGTATCCAAGACGAAGTCAAAGATACGAAAAACACACCGATATTAGCAAAATCTGAAAATATTTTTTATCTTTGGCTCGTATTGCCTCGGGTTCGCAGCTCTGCTACGTAGCATGGACGAGCCGTTGGGGCGGAATTTTATATTCGGCTCTTCTCATCCGTTTCGGGTAACGGGATCTGTCAATCCTCCGGACGGAATGGAAAGGCCCTGAACCGGAACGAATACCAAATTTGATAACGTCCTTATGGCGTGCCCTCTATGCGACAAGGACAAATATTAACGAACTATTCAATAAACGATGCAATCATCTAAAAGACCGACCAAGATCGGAGTATTCTACGACGGCAATTTCCTTTTGCACACATCCAACTACTACAACTACATCCATCCCCAGAAAAGGCGTCTTAGCATAGGCGGCATACACAGGTTTCTGCGTAGCCACATAGCCTCTACGGATCAGATAAGCGAGTCGCTCTGCCAGGTGGTGGAGGCGCACTATTTCCGCGGACGTCTCAATGCCGCCGAGGCATCGCAGCGTGGCAACCAGCTGTATAACGACCGTGTGTTCGACGATATACTCATGTCCGAAGGCGTACAGACCCACTATCTGCCTCTGCGTAACCTTTTCGGTCGCAAAGAGGAGCGCGGTGTGGACGTATGGCTCTCGTTGGAGGCTTACGAGCTATCCATTATACGCGATCTCGACATAGTGGTGCTGGTGGCTTCTGATACCGATTACGTGCCTTTGGTTCGCAAGCTCGTGGGTCGCGGAGTGCGGGTGTTCCTTATGAGCTGGGAGTTCGAATATACCAACGAAGACGGCAACAAGGTGGTCACACGCACCTCGCACGAACTTTCCAACGTGGCTACGGTGACCCTGCCCATGCACGAGATAATAGAGGAGGGTTTCGCCGAAGAGAACCCGGTGATAAACAACATGTTCGTAGCCGAAGGGCGTAGCGTAGCCGTACAGGCCGTCAAGAAAGAGCGAAGCGACATACTCTCGCTCAAGAACGGTTACGGCTTTATCCGTTACCCGAACAACAACCTCTTCTTCCATTACCAGAACGTAGTGGGCGACTTCACCGACCTCAAGGTGGGCGACACCGTAGAGTTCTTGATAGACAAAAACTCCGAGGGTCAGGATATCGCCAAAAGCGTCAAGAAGATAGATACCGTAGGCTCCGGCCTCGACGAATTCGACGATTGGGATTCGGACGCTATACTAAAAGATATCAAGAGATAGTTTATATCTGTGGGAGCGTCTCCGTTGCCTTACGCCTCGTGCGTTCGGGGCATCGGACCGGCTCCGCCTAAACGACAAATATCATGTGCGGGAGGGTTTTGTCGCCCTCCCTTTTTTATAAAAGCGAGATGAAACAGTATCACCGCCTTCTCGGGACCATTATGTCGGAGGGGGTACGGCGAGGCGACCGTACCGGCACCGGCACGTTAAGCATCTTCGGACATCAGATGAGGTTCGATCTTAGCGAGGGTTTCCCGCTTCTGACGACTAAAAAGCTGCATTTGCGTTCGATCATACACGAGCTGTTATGGTTCCTTTCGGGCGATACGAACATAGGCTACCTGCACGATAACGGCGTTACCATATGGGACGAATGGGCCGACGAAAACGGCGATCTCGGTCCCGTGTACGGCCATCAATGGCGTAGCTGGCCTACTCCGGACGGCGGCACCATAGACCAGATAAGCGGTGTAGTCGACCAGATAAAGCGCAATCCCGAATCGCGCCGTCTGATAGTGTCGGCATGGAATGTAGCGGAGGTCGACAAGATGGCCTTGCCTCCGTGTCACACACTTTTTCAGTTCTACGTGGCGGAGGGAAAACTGTCGTGTCAGCTATATCAACGTTCGGCCGACGTATTTCTCGGGGTGCCTTTCAATATAGCGTCGTACGCCCTGCTCACCATGATGATGGCTCAGGTCACAGGGCTCGAGGCCGGAGAGTTCGTTCACACCACGGGCGATACCCACATCTATCTGAACCATCTCGATCAGGTACGCGAGCAATTATCGCGCACTCCCCGTCCACTGCCGGTTATGAGAATCAATCCGGAGGTTGACGATATATTCGGATTCCGTTACGACGATTTCTCTCTCGAGGGGTATGATCCGTATCCCGCCATAAAAGCGCCGATAGCCGTATAGTGTATAATCACCTCGGTTTTGACGGTTTCCTTTTGGTGCCGTTATTTGTTATTCGACTGAAGATGTGTTGTATGCAGGCAGGGCTCCGTTGGGGGACTTCTGTATGCTGACCGCAATGTGCGGCCATTTTAGGCCCATAGTCTTTGGGGCTTTGTATGAAGTGTGTTCGATTGCCCTCGCTTTTCCCGGGCTTTCTGTTTATGTGAGTATGTCTTACGGCGTGTTTGAATCTGCTTGTTCGCATTTATGTCACTCGCTTCGCTCGGGCATGTACGCCTTGCGGCGCTCTTTATTAGCTTCTGTTGAGCGATTTTTTTGTGCCTTGTCTTTTGAGGTTGTGTTTAGTATAGTTGTAAATTCATATCGTTTCTGCTTCAGTCTCATAATATGAGTGCCGAACCCTTTTATTCGAAGTTATAATAGCTACACCGAAATTTCTTGTTCAGTAACACAAACAAATGTGTCTGCCGAAATGGTGAGGGTACGGATAAACCGCTAAAAGACAATAATTTTTGTTTGCATAATAAAAACTATTATCTTTGGACGAAAAGAATACCTCCCCTGTCGGGTCCGACGGTATCGCTGAACTGTAGGCGGGTGTATTGTTCGCATGTATTATGCAGATGTTGAAAAAGATAGTCACGGCACCTTTGTCATGGATTTATGGCCTTATTATATCCGTACGCCATAAACTGTTCGATGCGGGGATACTGAAGAGCGTCGAGTTCGACATTCCTGTTATATGCGTGGGGAATATAACCGTAGGCGGCACCGGCAAGACACCGCATACCGAATACATCGTGCGTCAGTTATCGCCCTATTACAAAACAGCTATATTGTCGCGCGGCTATAAGCGTAAGACCAAGGGTTTCGTTTTGGCTACCGACAGGTCGAGTTGTGCCGCTATAGGAGACGAGCCTAAATTATTGAAGCTCAAATTTCCCGACATACCTGTGGCGGTGTGCGAGAGTCGTGTGGCTGGCGTGCGGGGAATACGCAGGGCCCACCCGGAAGTCGATATGGTTATCCTCGACGACGGCTTCCAGCACCGTTATATCTCTCCGCGGGTCAATATAGTGCTGATGGACTATTCGCGTCCCATATACGAAGATCACCTGTTGCCTCTCGGCCGTCTGCGCGATCTTAAGGGCACTATCGACCGTGCGCACATCGTGATAGTAACCAAATGTCCGCCGGAGACCAAGCCCATCGACATGCGTATAGTATCGAAACACCTCGATATAAAACCGTTTCAATCGCTCTTTTTTACCCGTACCGTTTCGGCCGCTCCCGTGCCCGTATACGAAGGCATAGGCCATCCGCTCGGCCGTCGGCACGATGTCGTCGTCATGACGGGTATAGCCAATCCGGAACATCTGCTCCGTCAGGCACGCCAGCAATTCAACGTAGTAGACGTGATGATATATCCGGACCATTACTCCTATAAGCGCAAAGATATAGCCCTTATGGAGAAGGCCGTAGCAAAGGGTTCCGACGACACGGTTATCATAATTACCGAAAAAGACGCCGTCAAGTTGTCGTCTGCCAAGAAGATACCGGCCAATATCCGTAAACGTCTCTATTACATTCCTGTCTCCATAGAGTTCATGACCAATTTCCGTCGTAACACCAAAGAGATATTTATGGAGTCGCTCATGGGGTACATAAACAAACGGTAAGTAATTTTTTGCGGTTTCCGTTCCGGTGCCTCCCGTTAAAAAGCATACCTTTGCATTGCAATAATTCATTGCATGACTATAAAAGAATTATATCGTTTGATATCCGGTACTTTATCGCCGTCTTTGGGCGTACATGAGGCTATGGCTGTGGCCTCCGTAGTGCTCGAATATCTCGAGGAGGCCGACCGTACTATTCTCGTGACAGACCCCGGACGGGAGTGCCGTACCTCCTGCGATCGTATTGAGTCTGTATTGTCGAGGTTGTCGTCGGGGGAGCCGGTGCGATACGTCACAGGTTACACCTATTTCATGAACCGTCGTTTCTATGTGACTCCCGATGTGCTTATACCGCGTCCCGAGACGGAGGAGCTCGTCGATACGGTGATAAGACAGTGGAGAGGCAAAGGCAAGGTGCGGGCGATAGACATAGCCACCGGAAGCGGTGTGATAGCCGTGAGCATGGCGGCGGAGTTACAGGCCGATGTGACGGCTATAGACATAAGCGATAAGGCGCTTGAGGTGGCCGAACGTAATGCTTCCGCGCTCGGGTGCGGTTCGATAGATTTTCGCCGGCTTGACATACTCGCTTGTCGTGAACTGCCTCCAGCCGACATAATAGTCAGCAATCCTCCGTACGTACGTGAAAGCGAAAAGATCCGTATGAGCGATGGCGTTTTGTCTCATGAGCCTCACATCGCTTTGTTCGTGTCCGATAACGATCCGTTGGTTTTCTATCGTAAGATAGCTTCGCTCGCCGCCGAGTCGTTAGTTCCAGGGGGTATGTTGTATTTTGAGATAAACGAGGCTTTCGGGGAAGAGGTGGCGGAGTTATGCCGTGTAGCCGGGTTGCGTGATGTGACGGTGTCGAAAGATATGTTCGGGAGGGATCGTTTTGTCAGTGCGTTGGCGCAGGGGAATGCGTTTTGAGTGGAATTTGAAAGACGCACGGGGTATATTTGGAGCGTTTGTCGTAAATAATTAACCGTGTAAGCGGGTCTCTGATAAGGAATTTCTGTCCGCCGCGAGGTGCGGTCCGCTGGTTCTCGTTCTCCAGATCGTCAAGCTTTATTGTATTTGTTTCGCTCGTATTTATACTGTGTGCGGCATTTGTCGTTTGTGAGACGATAATTTTATTTTTAGCTTGATGGTATTGCGTTAGCCGACTTTTCGCCCGGATGGGACGAATACAATTCCTTACGGTAATATGCCGCTAAGTGATGTTACTTTTGGCGGTATCCTGCTCGGCTTGACAGGGCCGGAACCTGCGGGGGACCGCGCCGGGCGGGGCATTCGATAAAGTGGTTTTATATAAAGTAGGCAGGAAATACTGGAACAACCAATCGTGTAAGCGGGCCTCCGTTGGGGGAGGCTCCGGCCCGCTCATCCCTCGTACCTCGGGATTTAACGGCGGAATTGTGTTTGATGCCACCGTCGCTCGTGGCCGAACAAGCGGGCCTCCGTGGGGGAAATTTCTGCCCACCGCGAGGTGCGGCCCGCTACCCTCCGCTCCGCTTCGGGTTAGCCAAGTGGAAATTGTGTTTGATTGCCCTCGCTTCGCTCGGCCCGCTGTTTGTGTGGCTGCCCTTGCGGCGTTCTTTATTGGTCGTTGTTGGGCGGAGTGGTTGCTGTGTGTCTTTTGCTGTTGTGTGCGCGGGACAAGCATGCTTGCGACGTTCGGCTAATGTGCATACCGACAAACTTCAAGTGCATATATCGTGTCACCGTTTTGGGTAATCGCAAACGTGGTTCCGGAATAAGAATACTCTATTATCACTTTGGCCGAGCGAGTCTCTTGTCCGGTGTTACGCGATACGTTTATCGTTATCTCCGCATCGTCGGCTTTCCCCGATGCAGGCGTTACAGACAGCCATCCCGATCTCGCATCGTCATCATATATTATTCGGGAAGTCCAGTCGCAGCCGGCGGCTATTCTTAATATTACATGTCCGCTTGCAGAGGGTAGCTCCAGCGAGTTTATCTCGATCGCAGGTTCGTCGGTCGGCTTTGTGTCTGTTTTGTTGCATCCGACGAGAAGTCCTATGACGACGAATAACATCGACAGTCTATTCATGGTAACCGATTTTTACTCCCGGCTCCATACGGAGAGTTTATAAAAAGAGAAAGTGTGGAGCCCGTTTCGTCTATCTGTCAGATGGGTGTAGCTGCCACAAAGAGAAATAAACGATACAATACCCCACACCTGAATAGATATGGGGCAGGCAGAGCCTTTGCCATAGTCTAAACAAGGATGAGTGTCGTTCGTTTGCTTTCTCTTGTTTGAAAATCGCTACACTTTCTGACAGAGACTGTACGAAAACACTTTCTATATGTATGTCACACGCATATATCGCATGACATTGCAAAAATAATCAAATTAATGCGAGTTCGATATAAAAACTGTCGCTTCTTGCCCTGAACCCATGTTTTTCTATCCTTTTTTGACTATCTTCGTCCGGGTCGAAACAACAGTCAGATGTATAACCGCAAAAAATACGATACCCGCTCCGACGAGGGTAAGACGCCGGAACAGGCTCTTGCCCGTCTTACGGAGTTGTGTTCGCGTTCGGAGAAGTGCGAGGACGACGCTCGCCGTCTCATGACGCGCTGGAAGATAGAGGCGAGCGCACAGGATGAGATAGTGAGCCTGTTACTGAAAGAACGTTATATAGACGAGGAGCGTTACACGCGTGCTTTCGTGGAGGACAAGCTCCGGTTCTCCGGGTGGGGGGCATACAAGATAAAGGCGGCATTGCGTGCGAAACATATCGACGCCGCATCCATCGACGCCGCACTGGACGAGTTCTCCGACGGCGACGAGTCGCACGACAGGCTGATGGCTATTCTCTCCGAAAAATTGCGCCATACCGTCGCCGAGGACAACTACCGTCTCAAAGGTAAATTACTCAGATTCGCATCGTCGCGCGGTTTCGGTTACGAGGAGGCCATGAGGGTTATAGACGAGTTGGTCGAATAGCTTTCTTTTTGTATATTTGGCTTCGCCCAATATACTCCGTCTGAAGCATAACCAGACAAAGTTTGCTTCTGCACTCGACTTTTCGTATATTTGCAGGATAAACATCGTTTCGGCTAAAGCCCGGTCGCACACGCGTAGGTCTATGACCCGGTATATGCAGGCACGGTTTATGCGGACCGAATGGTCCGGTCTTCAAAACAGAAGTTTATGAGTAATTTAGAGGTTATAATATCCGCGGCACAGGACAAAAAAGCCAAAGGAATCGTCGCTCTCGATATGAAAGGCATCGACGGTGCCATCTGTGACCGCTTCGTAATATGCAACGCCGACTCCACCACCCATGTGGACGCCATCTCGGGAGAGATAGAGGACAAGCTCATCGAAATCAACGGCGAGAAGCCGTTGAGGGTAGAGGGGCGCGAGAACAGTTATTGGATAGTCATGGACTACGGCGATGTCATGGTGCATATTTTCCTAACCGAGGCCCGCGAGTACTACCGCCTCGAAGATTTGTGGGGAGACGTGCCTGTTACGAAATACGAGTCGTACGAATAACGCCCGCCGTTACAATATCGACGGAAACGCGACCGTTAAAAGGAAAAAACGAGAGAAATGATAAATCAAGCCAAGCCTAAATTCAACATATTCTGGTTATACGGATGTATCGCCTTGCTGATAATAGGATTCAGCATATTGGGATCGTCCGGTGAGACTGTCAGGGTGACATGGCCCGAGGTAGAGTCGCAGATGATAGAGAAGGGCCGTGTGGAACGGGCCGTGGTCGTCAACGACAAGGAGGTGGAGATCACCCTCAAAGACAAGGCCGTAGAGCAGTTACGCAAAGAGGACAAATACCGCAACATTCCCGACAGAGGTCCGCAGTTCGTCTTCCGCATAGGATCGCTGGAGAAATTCCAGGAAGATTTCGAGAAGGTGCAGGAGGAGTTGCCTCCCGCAAAACGTGTCTCGCTGGAGTTCGAGGGGCGTGAGAACGTGTGGGGCGGAGTGTTGTCCACCATTATCCCCATAGCCATATTCATAGGTCTGATCTTCTTCATGACGCGCGGCATGAGAGGCGGCGGTGCCTCGGGCGGCGTATTCAACGTGGGCAAGGCCAAGGCGCAGATGTTCGATAAAGACAATCGCGTGTCGGTCAGCTTCAAGGATGTAGCCGGTCTGGAAGAGGCCAAGGTGGAGATAATGGAGATCGTCGATTTCCTTAAAAATCCCGACAAATATCGCCAGCTCGGCGGCAAGATTCCCAAGGGTGCTTTGCTCGTAGGTCCTCCGGGTACCGGCAAGACGTTGCTGGCTAAAGCCGTGGCAGGGGAGGCCAACGTGCCGTTCTTTTCCATAAGCGGTTCCGATTTCGTAGAGATGTTCGTAGGCGTAGGGGCTTCGCGTGTGCGCGACCTTTTCCGTCAGGCCAAGGAGAAGGCCCCCTGTATAGTGTTCATCGACGAGATAGACGCCATAGGACGCGCCCGTAACAAGGCTGGCGGGTTCAACTCCAACGAGGAGCACGAAAACACCCTCAACCAGTTGCTCACCGAGATGGACGGCTTCGGCACCAACAGCGGCGTTATAATGCTCGCGGCCACCAACCGTGCCGACATTCTCGACAAGGCTCTCTTGCGTGCCGGACGTTTCGACCGTCAGATACATGTGGAATTGCCCGATCTTAAGGAGCGTCAGGCCATATTCGCTGTATATCTGGCCAAGCTGAAACTGCAGGAGGGGCTCGATACCGACTTCCTCTCGAGTCTCACGCCGGGATTCTCGGGCGCCGACATCGCCAATGTCTGCAACGAGGCGGCCCTGATAGCGGCCCGTCATAACAAAAATGCCGTAGAGAAACAGGATTTTCTCGACGCTATCGACAGGATAGTAGGAGGTCTCGAACGTAAAAACAAGATAATAACCGAGAAAGAGAAACGCACCATAGCCTATCACGAGGCGGGTCACGCCACTGTAAGCTGGATGCTCGAACATGCCAATCCGCTCATAAAGGTGACGATAATACCGCGCGGACAGGCTCTCGGAGCGGCGTGGTACAACCCCGAGGAGCGGCAGATAATAACGCGCGAGCAACTGATGCACGAGATGGCCACCCTTCTGGGCGGTCGCGCTTCGGAAAAGCTCACTTTCGGACAGGTGTCTACAGGCGCTCTCAACGATCTGGAACGGTGCACCCGTCAGGCATACGCCATGATAGCCTATTACGGCATGAGCGATAATATGCCTAACTTAAGCTATTTCGATTCGGGTTATAACGACCGTATAACCAAGCCCTACAGCGAACGTCGCGCCGAGGAGATCGACCGTGAGGCTTCGGCTCTCGTGGCGGAGGCGTTCGATATGGCTACCGAAATACTCGTGAACCATCGCGACGGCCTCACCGAGCTGGCGGAGTTGCTTCTCAGCAAAGAGGTGGTATTCGCCGAAGATCTGGAACGCATATTCGGCAAACGTCCCGGAGGCGGTGCGGAGAGTGTGGTGTCCGTCACGGCGGAGGTTACCGGGTCTGCGGTGGGCGAACAACCCTCGCAGAGCGCCGATGATGCTACCCCTGCTACGGAGCTTCCTTCGGGTGAGGCGACGGTTTCGGAGGTTCCCGATTATGCCCGCGATTAGTTCGGGGCTACTGCCGTCGGGAGAGTAGACTGCGAGATAATTGTCAAAACATACGCCGAATGGCCGACATAAAAAACATAGTTACCAGAGCGATAAGCGGTATCGTATTGGTAGGCGTGGTGATAGCCGCCACGCTTTGGCATTATTACAGCCGCGACATATTGTTGGCGGTCATAGGCATAGGCTGTCAGATAGAGTTGCTTAACCTGATCCGTAAGGACGGTATGCGCACCATGCGTTATCTGATATGCGCATGTTCCGCCCTTCTGCTCTTTTTCTTCTCCGTTTACGGACTAAGCTACATAGTGGCGTTCGTGGCCGTCATCATGATACTCGCCCGGTTCGTCTCAGAGCTTTATACCCGGCATAGCACCCCCTTTCAGAACATTGCGCTCGATCTGTTCACGACCCTGTATACAATAGTGCCCGTTGCGGCCGCTTCCACATTGGACCGCTGGGAGCTTCTGACCCTTTTCGTCATGGTGTGGGTCAGCGACGTAGGGGCCTTTATAGTGGGTATAACAGCCGGACGCCATAAGCTCTTCGAACGTCTCTCGCCCAAGAAGACATGGGAGGGATGTGTAGGCGGAGTGGTGCTGACCGCCGCTGTCGGAGCGCTAATGGGTCACCTGTTGTTCTACGGCCATATATGGCAGTGGGCTGTGATAGGCACTCTGACGTCCGTGAGCGCGGTGTTCGGAGATCTTTTCGAGTCGATGATAAAACGCTCTATCGGCATAAAGGATTCGGGCAATGTGATTCCGGGTCACGGCGGCATGCTCGACCGGTTCGATGCGTTTCTGTTCGCCGCTCCCGTGTTCTGGGTGTCGTACAATTTGATATTCAATCTCATAACCCTTTAGATATGACCCTTTCAAAAGAAGGACGAACGATCATGTTGTCTGCTTTGGCTCTCTCCGTAGCGGTGGGGGCATTGGCATTGATGTTCGTGCCGTCGCCTCTTTCGTGGGCGGTCGTGGTTTTGGCCGTTCTCTTTTTGTCGTTTATAGTCAGGTTTTTCCGTCTTCCGGCCGATAAACGAATAGTCGACGACGATGCGGTATATTCGCCGGCGTACGGCAAAGTGGTGGTGATAGAGCGCACCTACGAGGAGGAGTATTTCAAATGCGACATGATGCAGGTGTCTGTGTTCATGTCGGTGTGGAACATTCATGCCAACTGGTTTCCCGTGGGCGGCATAGTGCGCTACTTCCGCCATCACCACGGCAAATACATGGTGGCGTGGCATCCCAAGTCGTCTACCGACAACGAACGTACCACCACTGTGGTTGAATCGAAACATGCGGTGGTCATGTTCCGTCAGGTGGCCGGCATACTCGCCAAACGTATAGTGTCTTATGCCGAGGAGGGGCGTAGCTATCGTCAGAACGAACGTTGTGGCTTTATCAAGTTCGGGTCGCGGGTGGATGTGTTCCTGCCGCTCGACACCGAGATAACGGTGCGCATAGGCGACAAGGTCAAAGGCGCCCGTAGCGTCATAGCTCGTTTCAACTAAAAAGGGCATGAACAAGCTGACAAGATATATCATAGCTCTGGTAGCCACGGCCGCGGTGTTGTTCATAATGTGGTATTTCGGCTCCATAGTCAAATACATACTCGTGGCCGCCGTGCTTTCCGTAATGGGGCGCCCTCTGGTGTCGTTTCTCGAGAAGTTGACCGTACGCGGCCGCAAGTTGCCCAAGTGGGTGGCAGCCACTATAACCCTGTGCGCCATACTGGGCATAGCCGTGTTGCTGACAGTGCTGTTCACTCCCTTGATAATAAGTAAATTGCAGGCTTTGGCCAACTATAACTTCGCCGACATGGTGAACATATTTTCCGGTTATATAAGCTCGTTCGAGAACTATATGAGAGACCGGTTCGCCGTGGATGTAAACGTTATAGGCGATCAGCCGTTGCGGGATACCATACAGGGGTGGATCAAGGACGCTATAATGCCGACGGTGAGCGGGATAGGTTCGTTGCTGGGTGGAGTGGTCGACTTTGCCATAGGGACGTTCTCCGTGACCTTCATAACATTCTTTTTCCTTAAGGAGAGCACACTTTTCAATAATGCCGTCATAATACTCTTTCCCAACAAGTACGAAAATAATGTCAGACGGGCGCTCGATTCGTCGATAGATCTGCTTTCGCGTTATTTCATAGGGTTGCTAGTGGAGTCGGCCATCAAGCTCGTGACGGTGGGGTTAGCCATATATCTGGTTACCGACCTTACCTTCAGCGACGCCGTAATAATAGCTCTCATCACCGCCATACTCAACGTGATACCTTATATAGGACCCATAATAGGTGCCATAATAGGCATAGTCATAGCCATAACCACTCCCGAAGCGGCCGGCGCGACGGCTCAGGTTACGGTGCAACTGACTATCATATTTACCATATTCCAGTTTATCGACAATATAATACTCCAGCCGTACGTCTACGCCTCGAGCGTAAAGGCGCATCCGTTGGAGATATTTCTCGTCATATTGGCTGCCGGATCTATGGCCGGTATCATGGGTATGTTGTTGGCCATACCCGCATACACCGTGTTGCGCGTGTTCGCCAAAGAGTTCTTCTATAATTTGAAGGTCGTTCAGAAGCTGACGGAGAATATCTGAGGGGGTCACGGCCCCCTTTTTGATGTGCGTGATGTGCGGTGACACCGAGGATGCCAAGGTGGGCATTTTGTGTGCATCTCGCGACCTGACAAATCTAATAAGGCATCGTATCTCACGTCGAAAAAACGTAATGCTCGTGTTACTGGCGAGACGGTAAATGTCCTTTTGGTATTGACAGTATGCGCATTAGCTGGGGCCTGTTCTTGCGGCACGGGGTGCCGCTTCGCGATAACCATCACTAAATTAACCCGACAGAGGTTGGGAAAGCCGTTGGCGAGCAGATACTATCACCTCACGCCCGAAGATAAGCGCATTGGCGGCTCCGAAGCTAAGCACAGATGCCGGGCAGACCGGAGCCTCCCCTACTACCTACCCTGCAATATGCTGTGTCAATCCAGACCTTTCCGGCTTATTTTATATCCGGTATCACCGCAAAAAGCGCCCTTTACTTTGCCTCCAAATAGCCCTCCCTGCCCGCCGCAAGGTGCGAATCTTAATTGACGCTTATCCCTATACTCACACATGTGCCTTTGCCCGGCACGCTGTCTATCTTCATGTCTCCTTTGAGCGAACTTATACGCGAGCTTATGTTAGACAGACCCATGCCGCGTTTGTGTTCGTCGTTGGGTACGAAGCCGCAACCGTCGTCGCTTACCGTGAGCCTTATATTGTCTTTGTCTTCGAGTTTGAGTACTATGTCTATACGCGACGGGTCGGCATGTTTTATGGCGTTGTTAACCAGCTCGCATATTACCCGGTATAGAATGGCCTCTATGTTGGAAGTGAAACGCCGGCCTCTCAGATCGGTGTCGAAATTTATGTGGAGGTATGTGGGAAGGGTCAGTTTGTTGATGAAGTTCGTTACCGCGCGTACTACTCCGAAGTTGTTGAGTATGTGCGGACTGATGTTGTTGGAGATCTCTTTCAGGCTCTTTATGGCCTCCTCTATGGCGTAGTCGGCGTTACGTATTATCTCGCGTTTGGAGTCGTCCGGCTCCATCTTCGACAGGGCCGACACCGACAACTTTACCGACGAGAGCAACGGACCGAGGCCGTCATGCAGATCTTTGGAAAAGCGTATGCGCTCCTTCTCCTCGGTGCTTATTATGGTGTTGAGGATACGTTTCTCCGTGAGGCGGCGGTTGTGGTCCATCTTGGAGATGTAGTAGACCAGCTTGCGTACATAGAATATGGCTACTACGAAGCATAGTGAGATTATCACCCCTATCCATACCGACACGTCTTTGGGTAGTGCCGTCCCTATGCCCAATATGTCGATGAAGTCGAACACCTGCGATGCCAGCATCAATGTAAGCGCCACGGCGAAAAGAATCCACGACGAGTTGAATTTGGTCATACGTGTCATCCTTACGGCCAACCCCACCGCCACCATCTGCAACAGTACGGTTATAATGAGCAATATCTTGAGAACCATTATAAAAACTCTTAAACAGTCTCTAAAGGTAAGGTTTTTTCTACGATAACTCAAATATTATCGCTAAATTGCAATAATCGAACGGTTGAAACGTTAAACATAAAATAGTGCGAGCCTATGAACGCTAACATACTGTGGGTCGACGACGAGATAGAGCTGCTCAAACCGCATCTGCTGTTTTTGCAGGGCAAGGGTTATAACGTTGAGAGTTGCAACAACGGTTACGACGCTATAGATATAATAACCGATACGCGTTACGATCTCATCATACTCGACGAGATGATGCCGGGCATGACCGGTCTCGAAACCCTCGCCAAGATAAAGGAGATACGTCCCGACACACCCGTGGTGATGGTTACCAAGAGCGAGGAGGAGAACATCATGGACCGTGCGGTGGGCTCCAAGATAGCCGACTATCTGATAAAGCCCGTGAACCCCAATCAGGTGTTGCTCTCCATAAAGAAGAATCTGCATGCCGACCGCCTCGTGAGCCAGACCAATACGGCCGATTATCGCGAACAGTTCGCGCAGATCAACGCCATGCTCTCCGAAGCCCGTTCGTTCGACGACTGGACGGCCATATACAAGAAGCTGGTGGGCTGGGATATAGAGTTGACCGAGAGTAGCGACAAGAGTATGCGTGAAGTGCTCGGTTATCAGAAGACGGAGGCCGGTAGCGAGTATGCCAAGTTTATCCGCCGTAATTACGAGGAGTGGTTCCGCGACAAGACGCTCTCCCGCCCTGTGATGTCGCACACGCTCATGCGCAATAAGGTATTTCCATTGGTGGAGAAGCACCGCAAGGTCACGTTCATGCTTATAGATAACTTCCGTTACGACCAGTGGCTCATGATACGGCCCCTGATGCGCGGTTTCTGCGACGTGGCTGCCGAGGAGTTCTATTGCAGCATATTGCCTACGGCCACACAGTATGCCCGTAACGCCCTTTTCGCCGGTCTCACTCCGGCCGCCATAGAGAAGATAATGCCCGGCTTATGGCTGGGCGATAACGAGGAGGGGGGCAAGAACAGATACGAGGAGGATTTTCTCCGTCGTCAGCTCCAGTCGTTGGGGCGTAACTACAGGCTCAGTTTCGATAAGCTGGTGCGTCCCGACTCTGGCAAGAAGTTGCTCGACAATCTCGACAAGTTGTACACCAACGACCTTTCCGTGATAGTCTACAACTTCCTCGACATATTGTCGCATGCTCGCACCGATACGGAAATAATACGGGAACTGGCCGAAGACGAAGCCGCTTTCAGGTCGCTTACACGCTCGTGGTTCGAACATTCCGACCTGTTGGAGATAATGCGCCGCCTGTCGGACAAAGGTCACACCTTGGTGATAACCTCCGACCACGGCACCAAACATGTCGACAACCCCGTAAAGGTGATCGGCGACCGTCAGACCAGTGTAAACCTGCGCTACAAGACGGGACGCAACCTGAATTACGACTCCAAGGAGGTTTTCGCCATAACAGATCCCGAAAAGGTACATCTGCCCAAGTCCAACATAACTTCGAGCTATATCTTCGCGACGGGGAGCGATTTTCTGGTCTATCCCAACAACTATAACCACTACGTGCGCTATTACCGTAATACGTTCCAGCACGGAGGGGTATCTATGGAGGAGATGATAGTTCCTTTCATAGTGCTTACGCCCAAGCCGGAGTAGACGGGGCGGATAATACGGCTGGTCGATAGAAAACCGCACCTATTGTTTCCGAAAGCGTGTTTTATACAGGGAGGTTTAGCGTGTCTTTACCCGTGAATCAGTTTAACCCTATCGTATTCCATATACTCGAGAAAAACTCCGTAATCTTCGTTACGATCCCGTCGAGGAATCCTTTTACGGCTTCCGGGTCGATGCGGTCTAAAAGACGGTTCCCCTCGGGAGAGAAATATACCGACGATATCAACAGTACGCAAACTACGGCCGTCAATATGGCCATCGCTACGGTAATGCCGTAACGGTGCGGAGCGGCGGCAGAGCTGTTGCCAGCTCTTTTTTTGTCGTGCGCGGCTCTCTTTTTCAGCTTCTTGCCTTTTCTTTTTTGTTCTGCCTTGCGGCGGGGGATAGCCATATTGTCGTCGGAGCCGTAGGGGTTCAATAGCGTGCGCAGACCGTGGTCCATCGAGAATATGGCCGATCCTTCGGCAAATAGATTCAGTGTCCCCACACCCTCTATGGTGTAACGCATACCGTTGGTTATGCGTACCGAGACGGATGCGAGCCAGTGGTCGTAACGTTCCGTGGCGGTGGCTTGCGATACCGAGTGACGTTCTGCGATCAACTCGGGGAGCGATTTATCGTCGCCTATCTCGTTGGAGAACTCTACTATGCGGAGCGGAGGATCTATCGTCCCATCGACCGTGAACGATGCCGGTACCCGTACCGACCGTAACGCTCCCACCGACGGAAGCGATACCGAGCCGTACTGCGCCAGCACCCCGAATATGAGATCGTTTATGTCGTTACCGCGCTCCATCGGCATCTATCGTTTGGCAGGAGCCGTACCTGCGAAGCGTCCGCGATAGGCCATTACGGTGATGACGACACCCGCTATGACGAAAGGAATAGAGAGGGCCTGGCCTATGTTTATGCCGTATTCGGCCATGAATCGCGCGTCGACGTTGTCTTGAACCAGTTTGAGATTCTCTACGAAGAAGCGTGCCGTGAAAAGCAGTGTGAGGAATATACCGAATATGGCCCCCGGATAACGTTCGGCCGTGCGTGTTCGGAAGTATATCGATAACAGTACTACGAAAATTACCGTATATATTACGGCTTCATATATCTGCGTGGGGTGGGACGGGAGCGAGTATATCGGTTCCGCACCGTCCATCCATTGCGGAATGTTTTCGATGAACCTGAAGGCAAAAGGCAGGTCGGTAGGATAGCCGTATATTTCGGAGTTGAACAGGTTACCCAGACGTATGAGCGCGCCTCCTATCGGGACCGTCAGTACCGCACGGTCGAGTGTCCATGTAAGGGGCAGTTTGTGCTTTCTTGAGAACAGCCACAGACCGATGAACATACCTACGGCCGCTCCGTGGCTGGCCAGCCCCCCTTGCCAGATGTAGAGCACCTGTAACGGGTTGCGCCAAAAAGAGGCGTCTTCGTAAAATATGCAATGGCCCAGACGCGAACCGATTATAGTGCCGACGAAAGCATATACTAATATACTGTCGAGTAACTTGGGGTCGCGATTCTCGCGTTTGAGTATATACCCGAACAGATAATAACCTATCACGAACGCGACCATCCATGTGAGCGAATAATATCTGATCTGGAAATCGCCGATGGAGATCAACGCCGGATTGAAATTCCAATCTATGTATTGAAGCATATCTAAAATTTTGCGGCAAGTTATCACTTTTTTCGCTATGTCACAAACACAAAGAGAGAATGATGCCGTAGCTCGGGGCGGGCGGAGAGGATAGTCTGGTGTAAAATAAGCAGAATAGGCCTATGATTGCTGCAACTTACGCGGGCCTCCGTTGGGGAGGGGGGATTTCTGCCCGCCGCGAGGTGCGGCCCGCTCATCCCTCGTGCCTCGGGATTTAACGGCGGAATTTGTATTTGATTGCCCTCGCTCCGCTCGGGGCGTACGGGGAGCAAGTTTTCGTGGAGTTTGGGAAGTACACGGTCTCTGAACGCATGAATTGTCGGTTTGTGTGCGCGGGATTCGGTTAACGTGGGGCTGCTTCCGTCGCTTTTCAGCCACAAAAATCGCCGGAGGCACAGCCTCTTCTGTTTCCTCCGGTTTCAGTTAAGTTCAATAACTTCCGGTGAGCACATTGGCTCCGGTGGCGCACGACCGCGATCGTCGATTTCTGAGGTCTAAAAAGTCTCGGCGCCCTGCGACCTTTAGTTTTGTGCGAGGGCTGTCGGAGATACCTGATGAGCCTTATAAATACGCTGTTGACAAGTAGATTGTAACTTTACGACTAAGTAAATCACAACCTGCCTGTCGCGAGCATGTAGTCCGCTATAGCCTGACGGCAGTTGTAGTTGGTCGCTATCAGGTTGTTGTAGGCCGAGAGCCATGACAGCTGGGCGGATAGGACGTCGAGAATGGTCAGTAATCCTTCGTTGTAGCTGAATGTGTTCAGGGAGAGCGACTGTTGTGCCACCTCCACGCTTCCCCGGGCTGTCTCTATGTCGTTGTATGAGGCGGTCATGCGGGTGTATGCGTCGTTCATCTGACGGGCTATCTCGTCGGCTGCTGCCGATAGCTCCTCTTCCGATATTCGTATGGCACTCTTGTCTATCGCGCTTTTATGCTTGCGTTCGTTCCAGTTGAAGATGGGTACGCGGAGTTGTGCGAAAGCTATGCCGTTACCCACCCCTTTGCCGTCTATGTTTATCGACTTGGTGGCGTACTGGCCGGTGAATCCCACGGCGAGCGACGGCAGATAGCGCGAACGTGTCAGTTTGAGCTGCTGCTCGCCGAGTCGTACGTTGCTCTTTGCTATCATGTAGTCGGGTCGCGCCTCTAACGCCTCCTCCAGCGACAATATCTCCGGCAGGGGAGGAAGTGCGGTGTTTATAGAGTCTGCTATCGCCACAGGCTTGTCTACAGGCATGCCCATCAGGGTGTTCATGGCTATGAGCGCTTGCGTGTAGCCGGTCTCGGCATCGCTCACCCTGAGACGTGCCTCTTGCAGACGCGTCTGTACCATCAACAGGTCGTTGCGCGATATGAGCCCGTCTTCGAAACGGTTGTTCACTATCTCGTACGTGTCCTCTATTATGGAGAGATAACGGTAGGCTGCGTCGCGATAGGCTATGGCGGTTGCCATGCTCCAATAGCTCAGTTCGGCGGCGTATATGACGTTATCCTCCGTCTGCATCACGCCGTAGCCGGCCTGTTCCGCCCCTATGCGTGCGGCTTCCACCTGTTTGCGTACAGCGCCGCCGGCATATACGTTCTGTGCCGCCGTGGCGTTGAGGCCCCATGTCTCGTGCTTCATGGGTATGCCGTAGGTGCCGAGCTCGAGATTTATCCGCTTTACCATATAGTTGAAGTCGGCGGCGGCGTCCACTTTGGGTTTGAAGCCCACCTGCGCCGCCTTGATGGCCGCTTCGGCGGAGGTTACGTGTTCCCGCGAGATCGCCAACTGTTGCGAGTAGCCCAGCACCCGTTCGCGGTATTGCTCGCGCGTGACGGTCTGTGCATCGGCCGGGAAGGCGGTTAGTAACATTACTAATGTGATGATTATCTTTCGCATATAATGCCGGTTCTTTAAGGTTTTTATTACGCCCGCCTCTCGCATAGGAGGGCCGACGACATAGTGAGCCTACCGTTTAGGCGTCTTTATCCTGAATACCAACGAGTATGTCACGGGCAATATGAATACCGTAAGGAACGTGGCCACCAATAGGCCACCCATTATAGTAGCTGCCATACCGCCGAACATAGCGTCAGGCAGAAGGGGCAACATGCCGAGGATGGTGGTGCCGGAAGCCATGGCCACCGGTACGAGTCTCGATTTGGTCGCGGCCACCACGGCCTCGTAGGGGGTGGAGCCTTTCTCTTGTTCTATGCCTATCTGGTCTACCAGCACTATGGCGTTCTTTATGTTCATGCCGATGAGGCCCAAAAGGCCGAGCAGGCAGAAGAAGTCGAACATCTTGCCTAAAGCCAGCAGACCGAATACTACTCCTATGAATATGAGCGGCACCATGGCGAGGATCACCAACGGTTTGCGGAAAGCTCTGAACAATAGTAGCAACACTATGAATATCAACACGAACACCAACGGCATGTTCTCTCCCAGCGCCTTGTTCGATTGCTCTTGAGAGTCGCGTTCGCCCATTATGCGCAGGTCGTAGCCGTCGGGTATGTCTATCTGCTCTTTCACCTGTGCGAGTATGCGGTTGAACGCCTCCATTGTGTTGGCTCCGCGTTTGGGCTCGCATTGCGCGTACATTACGCGTTCGCGGTTGAGGCGGCGTATGTCGTAATAGTCGTATTCGTATTTTATGTCGTCGGTCACCTGACTCAATGGGAGAACCTGCCCGGTGACGGTGAAGACCGGCAACGACTTTATGTCGCTCAGGTCGAAATCGCCGGCGTTAATGTCGCGCAGGAGTATTGGTATCGATTGGTCGCCCTCGCGAAATTCACCCAGTCCGGCACCGCGTGTGGCTATGGCCAGGCTCTGGGCCATCTGCTGACGCGATACGGCCAGGCGTTGTCCTTTCTCCTGCGAGAAGTTGGGCTTGAGCACAGGCACCCGCGCACCCCAGCTGTTGCGCACCTGATCTACCAGATCGCACCGGCGCATTATATCCTGCACCTTGTTCGATAACATCGCGAGAGTGTCGATATCGTCGCCCGAGAAGCCTATCTCTATGGTGGCGTCGGGCTGGGGCGACACCTTGAACAGCGTAGATTTGACATCCACGGCCGGATAATTCTCGCGTATGTAGGTGTTGAAACGGTCCTCCATCGCAGCGGTGGAGTCTTTGTCGTGCATCTCTATGAGGATGTTGGCGTAGTTGGGTTGCGGCCCGAACGACGCGGTGGCGAGGTAATACCTCGGGGCGCCCGAGCCCATCGTCACCGATATGCGCCTTACCGACGGCTGGGCCGAGAGCCAGTTCTCCACAGCAGACATCTCGCGTTCCACCTGACGTATGTTGTAGCCGTTGGGGAAGAACATGTCGGCACGGAAATACTCCTTGTCGAGCGCAGGGAAGAAGTTCTGGGGCATCATGCCCATTATGGTCATGGAGGCCATGAATATGGCTATCATGGTTATGACGGTGCCCCACCGGTGGGCGAGCAGTCCGCGCAACCACCTCTCGAAAGTACGGTAGAACGGTTTGTCGTACGGGTCTTTGTAGTCTCCGGGCTTGGGCTCCTTAAACATGAACGAGGCGAAAGTGGTGGTCTGCGTGAGAGCCAATATCCAGCTCAAGCCTAACGATACCCCTATCACCACGAAGAGCGGCTGCACTATCTCGGCCACGGAGGCCTTGGCCATGTAGAGCGGCAGGAACGAGAATATGGCTATGAGGGTAGCCCCGGCCAACCCCCACATGGGGACGTCGGCCCCGGCTATGATGGCCTTGCGCTTGTTCATGCCCCGCTTCATGTTGACCTGTGCGTTGTCGGTCACGACTATGGCGTTGTCTACCAGCATGCCCATGGCTATGATGAACCCGGCCAGCGATGTGCGGTTGAGCCCTACTCCCATCCATTGCATTATGAGCAGTGTGCCGCTTATGGAGAATATGAGCGAGCTGCCTATGAGCACCGAAGCCTTGAAGCCCATGACGAACATGAGTATCAATATTACTATCACTACCGACTCCACGAGGTTGAGCAGAAAGCCGTTGTTGGCCTCGCGGGCTATCTGTCCTTCGGAGTAGAGCGGCACCAGTTCCATGCCTACGGGCATGTCGCGTCGTATCTGCGAGAGAACCTGTTCCACCTGGCCGGAAGTCTTGACCACGTCTTTGTCCTTGGGCGACGATACGGCTATGCCGAGGGCGTGTTTGCCGTCTATGCGCACTATGGTCGTGGGGGGCTCTATGTAGCCCCGTTCTATCTCGGCTATGTCGCCCAACCGTATCTGCTGGCCTGCAGGAGTGCTTATTATCTGGTTGCGTATGTCGCGCAGGGTGCGGTAGGTGCCGTCGGCATAGAGCTGCATCTGCATGGGGCCCGTCAGCTTGTCGCCGGGGCTTACCAGACGGTTCTGCGAGGCTATGGTCTGCACTATGGCGTCGGGTGCTATGCCGAGGCCGGCAAGGCGCGAGAGGCTTATGTTGACATTGATAGCCGCCCTCTGTATTCCCGATATGGTCACCTGTTGCACCCCTTCGAGCACCGAGAGACGCCGTTTTATCTCCATAGCCTGCACGCGGAGCTCTTCGTCGGTGAATCCGTCGTCGGCCACCAGTCCGTAGTAGAGGCCGAATACATCGCCGAAGTCGTCGTTGACATTGATAGTCACCCCTTGAGGCAGTTGTTGTTGCACGTTGAGCACCTTACGCCTGAGCACGTCCCACATCTCGAGTATGTCGTCGGAGGGTGTGTAGGGCTGAAGCTCTACGGATATTTTAGCCATGCCGCTGTAAGAGTCGCTCTTTATGCGGTATATGTTGGGCATGGTCTGCAGCTCGCGCTCTATCACCTCGGTGACCAATTGCTCCATCTCGAGAGCCGTGGAGCCGGGGTAGGAGACCATCAGCATGGCCTGTTTTATTACGAACGGGGCGTCCTCCTTCTTGCCGAGCTTGTCGAACGAGAATATGCCTCCCAACAACATTACGGCGAGAAAGAAATATATGACCTTGCTATTGTCTAACGAATACTTTACTATGTTCATCTATTCGGTCGGTTAGGGCGCAATGGCCGTTATTCATATCGTATCTGTTATCGGAGCGGACGCACCTTCTCGCCGTCGACGAGCTGGTAGACGCCTGCCGTCACCACCTCGTCTCCGGGTACGAGTCCGTCAGTCACGGAGATCATGTCTTTGCCGAAAAGTTCGCCGGTAGTCACACCGTGCAGGGTGACGGTGGAGTCGCGTTTATTGTATATCCATACGCTGTCGGCGCTGCCGGTGAGACCTCCGCGCAGTGCGGTGACGGGCACGGCCGTGATGTCGGCCGCATCGTCGTTTACTATGCTCAGGGTAACCTCTGCGGAGAAGCCGGGGCGGACAGTGTATTTGCGTATGTCGAACGACGGGTCGTCGAGAGCCACGGTGACGGGTACGCCGGAGCCGTCGGGAGAGGCGTCGACGAACTTGGTCACCTTAGCCTTGAATCTCGTGGCGGGGTAGGCCTCGAAGGTGATGTAGAACTGTTTGTCGCCCGACTTCATCAGGTCTATGTTGTTCTCGGGCAGCGTGAAGTCTACCTCCAGCGCCTCGGGGTCTATGAGCCTTACTACCGGTTCGGAGGGTTGTACGCGCTGGTAATTGTCTACGTATCTGCGCTCTATTATGCCGGAGAACGGGGCGTATAGCTTGGTCTCGCGTACCATACTCATGGCATTGTCGAAGTTGGATTTGTCGCGTTTATAGGCGGCCTGCACGCTCTCGTACTCCTGTTGCGAGATGGCCTGTTTGGCGATAAGGCGGCTGTAGCGTTCCAGTTGCGATTTGGAGTTGATATAGGCTGCACGTGCGGCGTCGAGCTGCAGGTTGTAGTCTATGGGGTCTATCTCGGCGATAAACTCGCCTTTGGCTACTCTTTGTCCGTTCTCTACGTTCAGCTTCACCAGTTGGCCGCTCATCTTGAACGCCAGATTGCTGGTGCGCTCCGATTTTACCACTCCCGGATAGTTGCGTTCGAAAAAACGCATCGACTCCACCTCGTAGAGCTTGACGGGGCGTGAGAATGTGACTACCCCGCTTTTGCCTGTACATGATAAAAGCGCCGGCAGGGCTGCTATTGCGGCTATAATATGTTTTTTCATATCGCGGTTCTATTTGATGAGTGACGAAATCTCCCGGGCCATTGCCATGGCTCCGTCTCCGATATGAGCTATGGATGAGTCGCCGTACATGTAACAGGGGGTGGTCACCACCTTGTTGGCACGGTCGACGACCACTCCGTCGCGGTCGCATACGGTGACTTTGGCGCCGAACTTTTCACGGGCTGCGGCACACATCTCGCTTTCGGGCCCGAATGTGACCTCCACGCCCTTGTCGCCCAACAGAGCGGCTATCATGACAGGCGATATGCACATTGCACCGATGGGTTTGCCCGCATTGTGGAATGCGAGCACGGCGTCACGCACCTCGGGCAGTACCGAGAAGTCGAGACCGTCCGCCGCAAGCGTAAAGAGATTTTTGGCCGCACCGAAACCTCCGGGCAGAACCAAGACGTCGTATTCCGAGGCTACCAGCGACGAGAGGGGGGCGATAGCTCCGCGGGCTATGCGAGCCGCTTCCGTCATTACGTTGCGTTTCTCGTTCATGGGCCGGTCGGTGATGTGGTCGATCACATCCTTGGAATCGGTGTCGGGAGCGAACACGGAGGTTTTAAAACCCTCTTTGGCGAGCGCATATAGCGCGAGAGTGGCCTCGTGTATCTCGGAGCCGTCTTTGGCACCGCATCCGGCAAGTATGACTGCTGCTGTTTTCATTCGATATGGTTTTATCCGATTTTCTGGAAACGGGTTATAAGATTTCCGGTATGCCAAAATAGTGCCACGAAACCGGAAAACACACCTGTAACGACAAAAATAACATAAAATTATAATTATCGCTAATTTTTTATGGTTTAGGTCTCCGTTGTGCGGGAGGGTGCGTTTGCGGTTGGCGTAAATGGTGGTGCTTTGTAATATGTTGGTGCATAGTTGATTTCGGGTTTGCGGCTGTCTGTGCGCGTGGTATTTTGTGTCGTGAATGACAAAAAACGTCTGTGAATATCGCTTTTTGCACGGAATTTGCATTCTTACGCTGGAGTAATTTAATTAAAGAAGTAAATGTGAGAGATGGAAAATATAAAGCATGATGTTAAAAAACGGGTGCACGATATAAGGTTTTGGTGGCTCATTTCATTGTTGGGCGTGTCGTGCGTCATGTTGGGGACGGCTATTTTGCTGAACCCCATGTCGTCGTATAACGTGTTGTCTCCGGTGTTCGGCGGGTTATTCGTTGCCTCGGCCGTGACGTTGATACTCAATATATGTCCGAATCGTAAGCTGGCGCCTGTAAACAGGTTCCTCGTTTACGGGATCTTCATAGTGGAGCTCGTACTCGGAGCCGTATTGTGGCTGGAGTCGCTCTTGTCTCTGGGGGCGTTGATAATAGCCGCGGGGATATGGTTGTTTATAAAAGGAATGATTCTTTTAGTGTTGGGTAACCGGCTCGAAAATAGCGATACCTCCGCCTCTACGGTTACTCTTGTGTCGGCGGCGGCGCTATTCATATGTTCGGCGGCAACATTCGTACAGCTCGTATTGAACGGCGGGGAGAGTTCGGTGATGCACATGGCTCTCGCTCTTGTCGTCGGGGGTATAACCCTGTTCGTATTTTCCGTGCAGGCAAGGAGGTTGGTTGGTTATTCGCGCAGGAGGGGAGAATAGCGGCGGGAGGTTAGTCGCGTTTCCATTGTGACGGAGTCGGGATGCCGGTATCCGTATTTGTCGTTTTATATCGTGTGATATTGTCGGGGAATTTGGCCAGGCTTTTCGGAGCTTCTTAATATAGCGTATTTTACGGTATTTTTCCGGCTGTATACGGCTAAGATCATTCACCGTTATTAAGTGGTAACGTCTTTTTTCGTACGGAGGCAAGGCATATCTCCCGAAAACCGTACTCGCCCGAACTTTAAAAATCGCTGTCTGTTAAAATGGCGACGTCCTTAATCCTACTATTTTAATCATCCGGATGACGTTAACGGGAAATTTTCATACTTTTGTTATTTATAAAACACCTCGTACAAAACATCCGGCCGATGAAAAAAACAGTCTCCGCATTGCTTCTGTCGCTCTCTTTCATTACGACGGAGGCCCAATCTCCGACAGATAAAGGATTAAACTCGATAAATCGTGCCTCGGCCGAAGCGACAGTACGTTTCCTCGCCTCCGATGAGCTGGAGGGCCGGGAGGCGGGCAGACACGGTTCGCGCATAGCCGCGGAGTATATCGCTTCGCAGCTGGCATGGATAGGCATAAAACCTATGGGCGACAGCTATATGCACCCATTCGAGGCCTACCGTAAAGAGCGTCAGCAGAGGGGCCGTTTCGAGATTCATCCCGACTCCATCGCCAAACTGAAAGAGGGAGTGCACCGCAAGCTGTCGCTCTGTAACGTATTAGGGATGATTCCGGGTAGAGACAGCGACGAATTCGTGATAGTAGGGGCTCACTTCGATCATCTCGGCATAGATCCTGCATTAGAGGGCGACAAGATATACAACGGCGCCGACGACAACGCCTCGGGAGTATCGGCCGTGCTGCAGATAGCGCGTGCGTTCGTGGAGAGCGGAGCCATGCCCGAACGTAACGTTATTTTCGCGTTTTGGGACGGGGAAGAGATAGGTCTGCTCGGTTCGCGGGCTTTCGTTCAGAATTGCGGTATCATAACGCAGGTAAAAGGATACCTCAACTTCGACATGATCGGCCGTAACAATATGGAGGACAGACCCAAACACGTAGCCTACCTGTACACCGCCTCGCATCCGGCGTTCGAAAAGTGGCTGAGGGACGACATCGAACGTTACGGTTTCGGTCTGGAGCCGCACTACAACGCGTGGGACAACCCTACGGGCGGTAGCGACAACGCATCTTTCGCCGCGGCGGGAGTGCCTATAATATGGTATCACACCGACGGTCACCCCGATTTTCACCAACCCTCCGACCATGCCGACAAGATAAACTGGGACAAGCTGGTAGACATAACCAAAGCCTCGTTCCTCAACATGTGGAATCTGGCTAACGAAAAAGAGTATTAACCGACAAAACCTTATCCGATGGATTCTATAGAGTACACCTCGCGTGAAAAGGACGAGTTCTACATGTGGAGGTGCATAGAGCTGGCCCGCAGAGGTCGTAACGGCGTGGGGACCAACCCCATGGTGGGATCGGTCATAGTGTGTAACGACACGGTCATAGGAGAGGGCTATCACAGTCGCTTCGGCGGACCGCATGCCGAGGTTAACGCCGTCAACAGCGTCTCGGAGGAGGATAAGAAATATCTGCCCATGTCTACCCTTTACGTCAATCTCGAGCCGTGCGCACATTTCGGCAAGACACCGCCATGCTCGTCGATGATCGTGCGTATGGGAATCAAACGGGTGGTAATAGGCATACGCGACCCTTTCAGCGAGGTGGACGGACGCGGAATAGAGGAGCTGAAAGGGGGAGGCGTGGATGTAACGGTGGGCGTGCTCGAAAAGCAATGCCGACACCTCAATCGTCGCACCGCCGTATATAACAACAAACACCGTCCTTACATCATCCTGAAGTGGGCGCAAACTATGGACGGTTACATCGACACAGGCCGTGACGCCAGCCAACCGGCCCCGTGGCTCACCGGCGAACGGTGCCGCCGCTTAGTTCACAAATGGCGCTCGCAGGAGAGGGCCATCATGGTGGGAACCTCCACCGTACACCGCGACAATCCCTCGCTCACGGTACGGTCGTGGTACGGTCCCGACCCATTGAGGGTGACGATCGACCGCCAAGGAGCGCTGTCGGTCACCAATCGCATATTCGACAATAACGCCGACACTCTATTATTTACCTCGACGCGCAACGTGACACAGATTCAATCGCTCTTGCCGGAGGGCAGTCGCACCGAGTGTCTGCCTGTCGAGTTCGGCGGCAGGGTCGTAGAACAGATCCTCAATAGGCTATACGAACGGAAGATAACATCGTTGATAGTAGAGGGTGGCACGACGTTGATAAACTCATTCATAGAGGCCAGGCTATACGACGAACTACGCATATTCGTATCGCCTAAAGTGCTAAGTCAACTCCCGTACGGCCATACGGGGGGAGTACGCGCACCCGAGATACCGGCATCGTTGTTTCAGCGCACCTCCATTATCGAGGGAGTTATAGTAAAGACCTTGCTTACCGGATATTACGAATAGGTAGTACTATCTGCAAAAGGATCCATCCGGAATACCGTATCTTCCGGAAACGATACGGCCACATCCTCGATGTATGAAGCTCTGATACCTACTATAAAAAAAGAGCCTCGCATGAAAATGCGAGGCTCTTTTTTTATAGTAGGTATCAGAGCTTCGGACCGGCTGCTACGAGACGTTTGCCGTCTTCGTTGTCGGTGTATTTCTCGAAGTTCTTGATGAAACGGCCTGCGAGGTCTTTGGCTTTGGTTTCCCATTCCGCGGGGTTGGCATATGTATCGCGGGGGTCGAGGATAGCTGAATCTACGCCGGGGAGTGCGGTGGGCACTTTGAAGTCGAAGAAAGGTATCGTCTTGGTGGGAGCCTTGTCGATAGAGCCGTCGAGGATAGCGTCGATTATACCGCGCGTGTCTTTGATAGAGATACGCTTGCCGGTACCGTTCCAACCTGTATTGACCAGATATGCCTTGGCACCCGATTTCTGCATCTTCTTAACGAGCTCTTCAGCATACTTGGTGGGGTGCAACGAAAGGAACGCCGCGCCGAAGCATGCCGAGAAGGTAGGAGTGGGCTCGGTGATGCCGCGCTCGGTACCTGCCAACTTGGCGGTGAAACCTGAAAGGAAATAGTATTTGGTCTGCTCGGGATCGAGAATCGACACGGGAGGCAATACGCCGAACGCATCCGCAGAGAGGAATATCACCTGTTTTGCGGCAGGAGCCTTGGAGATGGGTTTGACGATATTGTCGATGTGATAGATGGGATAAGATACGCGGGTATTCTCGGTAACGCTCTTGTCGGCGAAATCGATCTTGCCTGCAGCATCAACAGTCACGTTCTCGAGGAGAGCGTCACGACGGATAGCCTTGTAAATATCGGGCTCGGCTTCTGCGCTGAGGTTGATGACCTTGGCATAGCATCCGCCCTCGAAGTTGAATACGCCCTCGTCGTCCCAGCCGTGTTCGTCGTCACCGATGAGCAGACGTTTGGGGTCTGTAGAGAGGGTGGTCTTGCCGGTACCGGACAGACCGAAGAATATGGCGGTGTTTTCGCCCTTCATGTCGGTGTTGGCCGAGCAGTGCATAGAGGCCATGCCACGCAAGGGAAGCAGATAGTTCATGTACGAGAACATACCTTTCTTCATCTCGCCGCCGTACCATGTGTTGATGATAACCTGAATCTTCTCGGTGAGGTTGAATACCACGGCAGTCTCCGAGTTGAGACCCAGCTCCTTGTAGTTCTCAACCTTGGCCTTAGAGGCGTTCATAACCACGAAGTCGGGTTCGCCGTAAGATGCGAGCTCCTCGGCAGTGGGACGTATGAACATGTTGGTGACGAAGTGAGCCTGCCATGCCACTTCCATGATGAAACGAACCTTGATGCGCGAATTCTCGTTAGCGCCGCAGAAGGTGTCGACCACATAGAGCTTCTTGCCCGAGAGCTCTTTCTGAGCTATCTCCTTAACCGCGTTCCAGCATTTTGCATCGACGGGCTTGTTGTCGTTCTTGTACGCTTCAGAGGTCCACCAAACGGTATCTTTGGTAGTGTCGTCGTAAACGAAGAATTTATCTTTGGGCGAACGGCCGGTGTAGACGCCGGTCATCACGTTAACGGCACCGAGCTCGGTGAGCTGACCTTTTTCGAAACCTTCGAGCGAACTGTCCATCTCCGCCTTGAAAAGCTCATCGTAAGAGGGATTGTGGATGATCTCCTTTACGCCGGTAATACCGTACTTGCTTAAATCGATTTTTGACATGACTTTCTTTTTTAGTTATGTTTTTGTCGTTTCTTTAAATCAAAAGAGTTGATTAACAACACGTTAATTACAACAGAGAAGAAAAAACCCATCCTCCTCCGGTTACAAATATATAAAACTTTTCTTTTATTGTTAATAAAATCACAATAAATTTTTTCACATCGTACTTTCACCTCTTCGGATATCGTCGATTTTGTTTACCTTTGCAATAACATAACCGATGTGTCTACGGGAGTGCGGCATATACCTATCCGCTGCCGGAGGCTCTGGCCACGGAGATATACGGACGGCCTTTGCAAATGCCACGGGAAGCCCCTTTTATACTTACGCATCGACATAGGAATTATTATGGAGATATACGACAATACGGAAAAGTTCGACGACAAGACCATAGACGATATAGCCGGCCACTATCGTGCGATACTCTCCCTTTTAGGCGAGGATCCGACACGCGAAGGGCTCGAGAAGACACCGATGCGTGCGGCCAAGGCGATGGCCTTCTTCACAAAAGGATATGTGCAGAACCCAACCGAGATATTGTTGTCGGCACGGTTCAAGGAGGAGTATCGCCAAATGGTTATAGTCAAAGACATAGAGCTCTATTCTCTCTGCGAACATCATCTGCTCCCGTTCTACGGCAAAGCCCATGTGGCCTACATTCCCAACGGCTACATAACCGGGCTCTCCAAAATAGCTCGCGTGGTGGAGGCTTTCGCGCGACGTCTGCAGGTACAGGAACGGCTCACCGTGGAGATACGCGACTCCATACAGGAGGCACTGAAGCCGTTGGGCGTGGCCGTGGTGATAGAGGCCAGCCACATGTGCATGCAGATGCGCGGGGTGCAGAAACAGAACTCCGTGACTACCACATCGGCATTCACCGGAGTATTCCTCAAAGACCAGAAAACACGGGAAGAATTTATTTCACTTATAAAACAATAACTGTAAATGAGCGGATTTTTCGGATGCGTCTCACGCAACGAGTGCGTAGGGGACGTCTTCTACGGTACCGACTACCATTCGCATTTAGGCACCAAGCGTGCCGGCATGGCCTTTTTTAACGGCGAAAAATTCGTCCGTTCCATCCACAGCATCGAGAACGCATACTTCCGCAACAAGTTCGAACCCGACCTGCCCCGTTTCGAGGGTTCACGCATGGGCATAGGCGTCATCTCCGACACCGAATCGCAGCCCATAACGGTGACTACGTGTCTGGGGCGTTTCTCGGTGGTGACCGTAGGACGCATAGACAACCTCGACGAACTGTGCAGCGAAGTGCTCGCCGAGCACAAACATTTCGCCGAGCTCTCCGACTCCACGTTCAACTCCACGGAGCTGGTAGCCATACTGATAGCTTCGTGTTGCTCGTTCGAGGAGGGCATACGCAACGTGCAGAGCAAGATCAAAGGCTCATGCAGCATGCTGATACTCACCGAGCAGGGCATATACGCCTCTCGCGACAAATACGGGCGCACACCCATAGTGCTGGGACGTAACGACACCGGATACGTATGCGCGTTCGAGTCGTCGTCGTTCACCAATCTCGGCTACGAGACGGTTCGGGACGTAGAGGCGGGCGAAACGGTGTTTCTGACGGCCGACGGCATACTCAATATAATAGCGCCGTCGCGAAAAAAACAGGTGTGCTCGTTCCTGTGGGTCTACTACGGCTACCCGTCGTCGTACTACGAGGGCATCAACGTCGAGGAGTCGCGTTACCGTTGCGGCGCCGCCATCGCCGAACACGACAAGGATCTCGACGCAGACTTCGCCGCAGGCATACCCGACTCGGGCATAGGCCATGCCATAGGCTACAGCAACGGCCGCGGCATACCCTACGAACGCTCGTTCGTCAAATACACGCCCACATGGCCCCGCAGCTTCATGCCGCAGAATCAGAAGATGCGCGACCTCGTAGCCAAAATGAAGCTGATACCAAACAAGGAGCTGACCAAAGGCAAGAAGATAGTGTTCCTCGACGACTCCATAGTACGAGGCACCCAGCTCAAAGACAACGTGGTAAAACTCATAGAGAGCGGCATAAAAGAGGTACACATGCGCATAGCGTGTCCCCCGCTCATCTACCCGTGCCACTTTCTCAACTTCTCCACCTCGCGTTCGTCGTTCGACCTCTTCACCCGCCGCATAATACGCGACTTGGAGGGGACCACCGACCTTACTGACGAGATACTGGCGCAATACTCCGACTGCGAAAGCCCCAAATACAAACGTATGGTAGAGGTCATGCGCGACCACCTCAAGCTGACCACGCTCCGTTTCCAGCGGCTCGACGATCTGGTGAACGCCATAGGGCTACCCAAAGAGGAGCTTTGCACCCACTGTTTCGATAACTCCAGCTATTTCTAACACCTCGCACCTCGCGGTGGGCAGAGATGCTCGATATCAGGCGACAAGCACAGAGACGGGCGGAGCACTTCTTGAGAGGGTGAAGCTCGTGACCATGAGACCTTGCGAAGCGCTTCGCGACAAGAGGCGAGGCACACCTTGGCGGAAGACCCCGAAAGTTCCCTGCCATTACGTATAACATTAAGTAACAATATGAGAGAGAGGCTGACTTTCACAGTAGAGCACACCGACGGCGCCACCAAAGCCCGCGCGGGAGTTCTCGAGACCGATCACGGCGCCATAGCCACACCCATATTCATGCCCGTGGGCACCGCAGCCACGGTCAAGGGGGTGTTTCATCGCGATCTGGTCGAACAGGTGAAGGCACAGATCATACTCGGCAACACATATCACCTCTATCTGCGTCCCGGTCTCGACATACTGCACCGTGCGGGCGGCCTGCACCGTTTCTCGTCGTGGAACGGGCCTTTGCTAACCGACAGTGGCGGCTTTCAGGTATTCTCGTTGGCCGAACGTCGCAGGCTCACGGAGGAGGGATGCCGTTTCAGCTCGCACATAGACGGCTCGCGTCATCTCTTCACCCCCGAAAACGTGATAGAGACGCAACGTATCATAGGTGCCGACATAATGATGGCTTTCGACGAGTGCCCCCCCGGCACAGCACCGTATGACTACGCCTCTCGATCGCTCGACCTGACGCTCCGGTGGCTCGACCGTTGCATGGCCCGCTACCGGGCTACGGAACCGTTATACGGGCACTATCAGGCTCTGTTCCCGATAGTGCAGGGTGTGGTCTA
Organism: uncultured Rikenellaceae bacterium; assembly: GCA_910588925.1. Classification (GTDB taxonomy): domain Bacteria; phylum Bacteroidota; class Bacteroidia; order Bacteroidales; family Rikenellaceae; genus CASDZP01. Next base: position 6,576 of record CAJURV010000007.1, on the reverse strand, counting down.
TCCCGATTTGCGCCGACGCGCGGCCCATGCCGTCACCGCATACGATGCCGACGGTTACGCCATAGGTGGTCTCGCCGTAGGAGAACCGGCCGAACAAATGTATGAGATGATAGAGGTGGTGAACGAGATACTTCCGCACGACAGACCGCGCTATCTGATGGGAGTAGGCACTCCGGCCAACCTTCTCGAGGCCATAGAGCGCGGCGTGGACATGTTCGACTGCGTCATGCCTACGCGTAACGGCCGCAACGGCATGCTGTTCACGTGGGACGGCGTAATCAACATACGCAACAAGAAGTGGGAGGACGACTTCTCGCCAATAGACCAGACGAGCGAATGTTTCGTCGACCGCACATACTCCAAGGCCTACCTGCGCCACCTCACCATAGCCGGAGAGATGACAGCGGCGCAGATAGCATCCATGCACAACCTCGCATTCTATCTGCAGCTGGTAACCGCAGCACGCGAACATATCGTGGCGGGAGACTTCAAGGAGTGGAAAGCCGAAACGCTCGAACGGGTAACTAGACGAAGATAACAAGATGGCAAACGACAAGACGGACAGGGAATACATGGAGGCAGACACGTGGCGTCACCGCCTCGGAAAGTTGCGTGTGGGTATAATAGACCGGTACATAATCCGCAAGTTCATAGGTACCTATCTGTTCACCATATTGCTTCTGGTGATAATCGTCGCCATATTTCACGCGGTGGAGAACATGAAGGACTTCATCGAACGCAACGCCAGCATAAGCGACATATTGCTCGTCTATTACCCCAACTTCATACCGTTCTTCATAAACCAGTTCTCGGGGCTCATCACATTCATAGCCGTCATATTCTTCACCTCCAAGATGGCCTACAACACCGAGATAGTGGCTATACTCTCGGGCGGTGTGTCGTTCAGACGGCTTATGTGGCCCTACTTTCTGTCTGCGGCCATGATAGCCTTCATGAGCCTGAGCCTCAACCTGTTCATCTTGCCCATGACCAACAAGGTGAGGATAGAGTTCGAACAGCAGTATCTCAAGAAAGGTCTTCGCGGCAATTACGAGGAGTTGATATACAGACAGATATCGCCCAATACGTTCATCTGCATCAAAGGTTACAACAACCTTAGCAAGAGCGCCGAATTCATGGCGCTGGAGACATACGACGGCGGACGCATCGTATCGTCGCTCGTAGCCCGTTCGCCCCGTTTCAACAACGAGACCAAGCGTTGGACCGCCACCCACTATCTCAAACGCGAGAATATAGACGGAGTGGAGATTCTGACTAAAAACCGCAATCTCGACACTATGATAAACCTGTCGGCCAACGAGCTGGGCAAGGTCAACAACTATATTCAGACACTCAACATAGTACAGTTGCACAAGTTCATAGACGAGCAACGCGCCAAAGGTTCCGACATGGTGTCGGCATTCGAGGTCGATCTGTATAACCGGTACGCCTACCCCATCTCCACGTTCATACTTACGCTCATAGGGGTATCGCTATCGTCGCGCAAGGTGCGCGGAGGCATGGGCGGGCACATAGGCATTGGCATAGCTCTCTGTTTCGCATATATTCTGGCAATGCAGTTCGCCAACGAGTTCGCCAAGGGAGGGGTGCTACCGCCGTTCGTGTCGGTATGGATGCCCAACGTCATATTCGCCGCCATAGCCGCATATCTATACACTAAAGCCCCCAAATAGTATGGAAGCGCTTCAGGAATGGGGCTACATAGGGCTGTTCATAGGTTCTTTCCTAGCCGCGACGGTGGTGCCCTTTAGCTCCGACATTTTACTTATAGGCATGTTATTGGCCGGAGCACCCGTAGCGCCTACGGTAGCCACGGCAACGGCCGGCAACTGGTTAGGCGGCCTCACGTCATATTACGTAGGCTATCTCGGCAAATGGAAGTGGATAGAGAAGTGGTTTCGGGTAAAACGCGAAACGCTCGAGAAACAGAAATCGCGCATAGACAAGTACGGACCGTTACTGGCATTGATGACATGGCTACCCATAGTGGGCGACCTGTTCGCCATAGCGCTCGGTTTTTATCGCCAACCTTTCGTCAGATCGGCCGTATATATGTTGATAGGCAAAGCCGCCCGATTCGTGATTTGGTCCCTATTCTTCATCTGATGGGAGCACAGCCCCCTTTTTGATGTGCGTGATATGCAGTGATGCCACACATACGTTGCGGTGGGCACTTCAATGTATATATTGCGGCTTGTGGAAGTTTTATACGGTTATTAAGTTATTATATCTTCGGACCAAAATCAACTACTTACATCACCGGAAGCCCGCCTACACGATCGGATCTCCATAATGCTTCTCGCTTATATTACGAAGCTATCATCTCGAGAAGTTCCGCAACTTCCTTTCGAACGCAGAAAAATTTATTACGAAAAGACGATTCACTCGATCACATAATAAAAAAGGGGCATAGCCCCTTCTCATACAATATCGACACACGCTATTTCACCCTCTCCGGATTCTTGGCGATAAAATCTTTCCACCCCCCTTTGGAGCCTGATGCCGGAAAAGGCGCCGTCTCCTGAAGATGATGACACAACGCTACGGCCAGCCCGTCGGTAGAGTCGAGATTGGAGGGCAATTCTTTGAGCGATAGTATATGTCGCAACATTTCAGCCACCTGCAGTTTGGTCGCTCCTCCAGTGCCCGCTACAGCTATCTTGACCTTGGTGGGCGCATATTCGAATATCTCGCTGCAATAGGCCGACGCCGCAGCTATGGCTACCCCTTGCGCCCGGCCCAATTTCAGCATACTCTGTACGTTCTCTCCGAAAAAGGGGGCTTCGAGAGCGACGGCATCGGGCTTATACTCCGCCACCAAAGAGCTCACACGCTGATATATGTGCCCGAGTTTGAGATACGGGGTCTTGAAGCGCGAAAGATCGATGTACCCCATAGTTACGAAAGAGACCTTACGGCCGCATACTCGAATGACTCCGTAACCCATCTTGTTGGTTCCCGGGTCGATACCCATTATTATACGGTCGGCCATCGAGCGACTGTCATTTATCGCCTCGAAGCTCTGCCAACTCACGTTTGAGAGCCGCTATCTCACGACGCATCTCCGGCAACTCCTTGAACACCATAAAGGCGCGCTGGAAGTCGCGAGCATGAAACGCCGGTGTGCCCAACAATACCTCGCCTTCGCGTTTGACGGCCGATCCTACACCTGCCTGCGACCCTATCTGCGTCTTGTCGGCGACGGTTATATGACCTGCCACACCCACCTGTCCGGCGAACATGCAGTTAGCGCCTATCTTGGTCGATCCGGCAATGCCCACCTGAGCGGCGGCGACCGTATCGTGGTCTATTACCACATTGTGCCCTATCTGGATGAGGTTATCGAGTTTGACGCCGCGTCGGAGCACGGTGGAGCCCATGGTCGCGCGGTCGACACATGTGTTGGCTCCGATCTCCACATCGTTCTCTATCACAACATTGCCTATCTGCGGAATCTTTTTGTAGCGTCCGTCCACAGGGGCGAATCCGAAGCCGTCGGCGCCTATCACGCAACCGCTGTGCAGTATGACGTTGTCGCCCAACACGCATCCCTCGTATATCTTGACACCGCTGTTGACGATGACGTTATCGCCGAGCCTGACGCCCATACCGATGTAAGAGTGGGGATATATCTTACACCCCTTGCCTATTACGGCGCCGTCGTCTATCACGGCGAACGGACCTACGTATGCGTCGTCTGCCACCGATGCTTTCTCCGAGATGGACGCCAACGGGCTGATACCGCTTTTCTGCGGTTTGTTAGCCACATACAGGTCGAGAAGACGTGCGAAAGAGCCGTACGGATCGTCCACCTTAATCAATGTGGCGTCGACAGGACGCGACGGGGCGAAATCCTTGGCGACGATCACTATAGTGGCGGCGGTATCGTATATGTAATGTTCGTATTTGGGGTTGGCTAAAAACGCCAGATCGCCGCTTTTGGCCTCCTCTATCTTGGCGACCGAGCTTACGGCAGCATCCGGATTCCCGATCACTTCGCCTTCGAGAAAAGAGGCTATCATTTGTGCAGAAAATTCCATATTTTCGGTTTTATAGATTCTATATAAGACAATTCCCGCCGTTATCGTGCCGGCCGGTTGTTTTTCGCCTTGTCCTCTCTCTTACGGATGATATATTTAGGCAACCAGTTGAGGAACACCATGCCTATGAGGACATCCGATACGAACAAAAGGTTGGAGTTCATATCCTGCAAGGCGAAGTTAAATATTATTATGGCGATGGCCATTATCAATATTATCCCCGTACTCTGCATGTGGGTGAATCCGAGCCGGAGAAACAGGTGGTGTATATGGGTTTTGTCGGGGAAGAAAGGTGGGCGTCCTTTCATTATGCGTTCGGTGAGTACCCTTACCGTATCGAATACGGGGATGAACACTACCGAGAGCACCATAAGTTCCGCATTGGGGGTATCGAGCGTGAACGTTCCCATACCGGCATTCAGGTCTATGAATTTTAGGCCGAGGAACGATACTATGTAACCGAGCATCAGCGACCCGCCGTCTCCCATGAACACCTTGAGCCTCATGCCTCTGGTGTTGTAGAGGAAGAATGTCACCACACATCCGAACAAGCTGACGCCAAGCATAGTATAGGCGTACAGATCGTGATAGTAGAACCAGCCCGAGAGCACGCACAACGCTATGGCTCCCAACCCGGAACACAACCCGTCCACTCCGTCGATGAGGTTATAGGCATTGACCGCACCCACAACCACGAATACGGTTAGAAGCACGCTGAAAACGGGATGTATGTAATATATGCCGAAAAGACCGTCGAACGATTTTATGTTGAGATCTGCCAAAACCAACATGGCGGCGGCCACTACCTGTACTAAGAATTTGCTTTTATAGCCTATGCCTACCAAGTCGTCCGCAAGGCCTATGAAAAACAGCGATATGAGACCGGCTACGAAAAACAGGAATTCCGCGTAGAACTCGTCGACATAGATAGGGTTGAGGTCGAATCCGTCAGTGACGTGGCGTATTCCTAACGAGAGGCAGAAAGAGACGAGAACAGCGGGCAGAAAGGAGATACCACCTAAACGGGGGATGGCTCCCGTATGGACCTTTCTAGAATTATGGGAATCGAACAGACGTTTGCGTTTGGATATGATGATTATATTCGGAATGGTTATCCATCCGATAAATGCCGACAGAACGAGTGTCAGAATAATAAAACCCACCATACTCTTTTTGCCTTATTTTTTGCAAATATACTACTTTAATATTTAAGAGGATGTTTAAATTTCATTTAAAAATTTTATACGGTTTGATTTTTTACCCGTTTCGTGATTTTTTCGTATGTATTGCAAGTTCAGGGGAGAGATATTAGCTTTCCCATGAATAGGAAAGTTCGTCTGTTTAAAGCGAGCCTTGCGTCTTAGCAATATTGAAAGCCCAATATTAAAGCGAATTTTACATCCACTGCGAGGTGGCCGTATTTCGTTACGAGCGAAGCGATGGCAATCAAACACAAATTCCGCCGTTAAATCCCGAGGCACGAGGGATGAGCGGGCCGCACCTCGCGGCGGGCATAAATCTCCCCCGACTGAGGACCGCGTAAGTTCCAAGCAATCATAGATCTTTCCGCTTAAATCACCGCTGCGGATCTAAAGAACGTCACGCTTAAGCGGTCCCCCTCAGGCTCCGTCCCTGCCGGTATCAGGCAATATATTTGACGAAAATTCTTTTATAAATCGGATTCAACCGACAACTAATTTCATTATCTTTAAAAACCGTTGAAATCCGTAACAACCTCCAAAAAACATTACCAATGAAAAAGATCGTTGTTTTTACAGGGTCGGGTATAAGCGCCGAGAGCGGTCTTGCCACATTCCGTGGCGATCGTGGCACATGGGCCGAGCACAAGATAGAGGACGTATGTACTCCCGAGGCATTGATACATAACCGAAACGGAGTGATCGACTTCTATAACGGACGTCGCCGCGAAGTGTGCGCTGCATCGCCTAACGCCGCACACATGTCAGTGGCGGAGCTGGAGAGACATTTCGACGTTACCGTGATAACCCAGAACATAGACGACCTGCACGAGAGGGCAGGAAGCAGCAATGTGATACATCTGCACGGCGAGATCGGTAAACTGTGCAGTTCGCTCGACAAGAGCCTTACCGTGGAGATAGGCTATAGAATGCAAGGCTACGACGAAAGACATCCCGTAGACGGTTCGCCGCTTAGGCCGTTCATAGTATTCTTCGGCGAGGCGGTCCCGCTTATGGAGAGGGCCGCGGAGGAGACATCCTCGGCGGATATCTTCATAGTGATAGGAACCTCGTTACAGGTATATCCCGCCGCATCGTTAGTGCACTATGTGAAAAGAGGAGCTCCCGTCTATCTGGTAGATCCGGTAAAACCTGCCGTCGGAAATGTCAGATACATAGAGGCTACGGCCGCGAAAGGGGTCCCCGCGCTGGTGGCCGAACTGATCGCCGGCGCGCGGTAGACGACACAAAACGTAGCATTGTGTAATTTCAAAACCGAACTGCAAAAACAGCATACAAATTACAGTGCAGTAATA
>CAJURV010000006.1 GCA_910588925.1 uncultured Rikenellaceae bacterium | reverse complement strand
ATCCGTTGCGGTTATTGCGGAGCGGCACTCCGTGCCGCATGTATAGTTTCAGCTAATGCGCATATTTTCAGTGCGCCTTGTAGCATCTTATCGTCTCGCGAGCGGAATTGTGTCCGATTTCTTGCACTTCTAACGAAGCGCAAGTTTCTGCCTCGCTCCTGACACGGAGCGAGACATCCGGCGGTTAATCCGCATATCTTCCGTACGTTTGGTAGTGAGTTTATCGTCTCGCCGGCCGCTTAAATTACATGGCTGAAATTCCGATAGAGTCTATTCGTATATACAGAATAGAGATTATAAAAAAGGGCGGATAAACCGCCCATGTCTTGTCCGTTCCGTTAAAGGAATGTAATAGGATCTTTTTGTTGTGTTACTGTTGGTCCATGGGGACGGATTCGTCGGCGCCCCAGTGCTCTTTGGATGCGGTTTTCAGCGGGTTGGCGCTTATCTCTGCGAAGATGTTTCTGTTGCGGCATATGTCTATGGCGCGGTAGATGGCTGTGCGGAGGGAGGTCTCGTCGGCTATGTTTTTGCCGGCTATGTCGTAGGCTACGCCGTGGTCGGGGCTGGTGCGCACGATGTCGAGCCCGGCGGTGTAGTTGACACCCTCTTCGCCGCTGAGTATTTTGAACGGAATGAGCCCTTGGTCGTGATACATGGCCAGTACGCCGTCGAATTTAGTGTAGCTGCCGTGCGCGAAGAATCCGTCTGCGCCGTAAGGTCCGTATGCCGATATGCCTTCGAAACCGGCACTCTTTATAGCCGGTGCTATTATCTCCTCCTCTTCGCGTCCGAGCAGGCCGCAGTCTCCGGCATGGGGATTGAGGCTGAGCACGGCTATGCGAGGCGATCGTATCGAGAAGTCGCGTATGAGCGAACGGTGCATCATGCGTATCTTTTCGAGAATGTTTTCAGGAGTGATCCGTGCGGTGACCTTGACCAACGGTTCGTGTATCGTAACCAAACCTATCTTCAATATGTCACTCACCATGAACATTAACGGAGTCTTTCCTCCGAAATTGGACGCGAAATATTCGGTGTGTCCGACAAAGTCGAACTGGTCGCTCTGTACGTTGGCTTTGTTGATAGGGCATGTAACCACGGCGTCGATGGCTCCCGATGCGAGGTCTTTCATAGCCGCGTTGAGGGCGGCCACGGCGTATTGTCCTGCCAGTTGGGTAGATTTGCCGACCTCTATGCGGACGTTGTCGTCTATGCAGTTGATAATGTTGGGATGCTTTGGCGAAGCCTCTTGTGCCGATCCGATCACGTTGAAGCTGAACGACGAATATTCGGGCATGTCGCGTTTGTAAAAGCCCGCCACCTTGTTGCTCCCGTAGACTATGGGGGTGCATAACTCGCACATGCGCGTGTCTGCGAGCGCCTTTATCATTATCTCGTAGCTGATGCCGTTGATATCGCCGTGCGTGATGCCTATTTTAAGTTTCCTGTCTGTCATTTCTGTATCGTTTAGGGTAGGTAGCGTTTTCGGGCGGTTTGGTTTTGTCGCAACCCCATAGGTCTGGTGCTCCGTATTGTTAGAATTGTCGTTTCTGAATATGATGGCAGCGTGCGACAAAACCGCTCGTGAATGCCTTCCCGAAAGACAAAATTAATCTTTTTTTGTATAAATACAGGTATAGTTTGTAACTTTAACCGCCCCGATACGTTTAACGTAAAACAAACTGACAAGAGGCTGTCCCCGATTCGGAGCGATCGGCCGGATGAATAAAAACTAAAATACTATGGGGAGATTTAAATCATTGTTGACAGCGGTCGTCGCCATGACGGCGCTGATGTGGTCGGCAGACCTTTTCGCACAGACTAGGGCCGTAAGGCTTACCCGTTATCAGGGCGATGCCTTGTCGGGTGTGAGCGTTGCCAGCGGATTCAAGGTAGAATTGTCGCAGGGAACAGCTACATCGGCTATTGTTGAGGTCAACGAGGAGTTGGAGAAGTATCTGATATTCGAGAACCGTAACGGCATCGTTACACTATATTTTCGTAGCGATGCTCAGAACGAGCTCAGCCGTTTGCGTAAGCGTGGCACTCTGCATCTGGTAGCGCACGTGGTGGCGGAACGCATAACCGCCGTGAAGTCGTCCAGCGGTAGCCGGGTGTGCATCAATACGGATGTGGACGAGAACGACTTCTCTTTGACGGTGAGCAGCGGCTCTTCGGTCAAGGCCTCTGACGTGAGGGCTAATATCGTGAAATTTAATGTGGCCAGCGGCGCTGCGGCCGAGGTCGGTAATGTGGATGCCTCCCGTACGGATGTGGTTGTTTCGTCGGCGGGCAGATTTCGCTCGGGTGATGTAAATAGCGATCGCCTGCAGATAAACATAGCGAGCGGATCGTCGGCAAGTATCGAAAAACTTGTATCCCGTTATGTGGAGATGGTGGCAAGCAGCTCGTCTCGCATAAGCATTTCGTCGGGAACGGCCGAAGAATGCACAATTAACGGGGCTAGCGGTTCGAGGATAAGTTGCGAGTCGTTGGAGGCCGGTAAGGCTAAGGTCGTCCTTGCGAGCGGTTCCGGCAGTACGTTGTCGGTGAAAGACACTTTGGATATATCGGTATCGAGCGCCGCGGTGTTCACCTATTACGGCATCCCTGCCATTGTAGGTAACAATGTGGCGTCAGGCGGCAGAGTATCGCAACACTCTGCCAGATAGCGAGTGGATCATATTATGAAAAAGGCCGCGACTATAGAACGTTGCGGCCTTTTTCGTATTGTGTGTAAGGCATTTTAACAGAATTCCAACGATATGCTGTGGTCGGCGATCATCTTGCGCATATTGAGCAACGCATATCTCATCCTGCCCAGCGCGGTGTTGATGCTCACCCCCGTCTGTTCGGCTATCTCCTTGAACGACATGCCCATGTAGTGGCGCAGAATAACCACTTCGCGCTGTTCCATAGGGAGGAAGTCGACCATTTTACGGACATCCTTTTGGGTCTGTTCCGAGATCATCTTGTCCTCTATGTTTTTCTCCACCAGCTCCTTGTTGTTGAGTATGGCGGTGTCGTTGTCCGTAGATACGAATCCTTTCTGTTTGGATAGCCTGAAGTGGTCTATGACCATGTTGTGGGCTATCCTCAACACCCATGACGAGAATTTGCCGTTGTCGGAGTATTTGCCCGACTTGAGAGACGATATTATTTTTATGAACAGTTCCTGAAATATATCGTCTGCGGTGTTGGTGTCATGCACCAACATCAGTATGTAATTGTAAATTTTTTGCCTGTGGCGTTCTATCAACGTGTTGACCGCCTCCGTATCACCCTCGATATAATAATTTATCAAGGCATGATCTTCCATTTTATTGTAATCGACCATAATTCTACCCCTTTCAGGTAATTTGTTAATACTAACGTTTCCCGTTAAGCCCGATGCAATCGGCTCATGGCCGGTTGCCGAGGCGAGAAAACGTCTCGCATTAAAGCTAATGTTTGCAGAGTAGAATCTATCTATAGGCAAAATGGTTTGATTCGTTTATAACGATTTTTACTCTGCAATTTTAAACATTAAATTTTAAATATCAAAATAGATTTTATTTTTTAGCGACCGATCAAATTTCAGACGCTCTTTTAATCTATTTTACTAGAAACAGGACAAATATTATGCCATCGAAAAGAAGAGGGACGCATCCTGTCAGTCGGATGCGTCCCTCTGTCAATTTGTCATGACCGGGTTGCGGCTGCTTGGCCGGTGTCACTGGTTTATGTGTTGCAGACCCGTTGTCGTTTTTAGTACATCTTGGCTATGAATATGTTGCGTTTGGGTAGCTCGTCTTTGATAGCCACTAAGTCGGCGAGGCTTATCACCCCTACCACGAAGCTGTAGTCCTTGCTGTAGTAGCGTTCGGTCACCTCCTTGAATCGGAACAGGGCGGTGTCGGCCTCGTCGCGGTAACGCACGTATAGTTTTATGTCTACGTCGGTGGTGTACTCCATTTTGCGGTATTGGTTGCGCTTCTTGTATTCGTAGCGGTAGTCGTGGCTGCGGGCGGTTATGTCGCTCAATACCGACGATCCTGTGGGGAATCCGCCGGCGCCGCGTCCGAACATGAATTGTTTGTCGTAGCATTCGCCTTTGATAACCACGCCGTTGAATTCGTCTTCCACGCTGTAGATATATTTATCGGGCGGTACGAAACACGGCAGTACGCACAGAGTGATCTTGTCGTCGGAGATCTTCGATACGTCGGCCAGCAGTTTGATGCGTGTACCCTTTTCGCGGGCGTATCTGATGTCGGCTTCGCCGAGGTTGGATATGCCGTAGTTAATCACGTCGTCGGGATGCACGTATGTGCCGAATGCGTGTACGGTTATTATTATCAGCTTGAACAGCGAGTCGAAGCCATCCACGTCGAACGTGGGGTTGCTTTCGGCGAAGCCTAAATCCTGCGCCTCTTTGAGCGCCTCGTCATAGCCTTTGTTCTCGTTGAATATTTTGGACAGTATAAAGTTGGACGATCCGTTGAGGATGCCTTTGACCGACAGAAGCAGGTCGTTGTCGTAGTACTCCTCGAGGTTCCTTATCACGGGTATGCTTCCGCATGCCGAGGCGTCGTAGAGCAGTGCCGTGCCTGTCTTCTCCTGTAGCTCTATGAGCTCCTCTATGTGATAGGCGAGCATTTTTTTGTTGCCCGACACCACAGCCTTGCCTGCCTCCAACGAGCGGTGCACTATGGCGTAAGAGGCATCGGCGTCGTCTATTAGCTCCACCACGAGGTTGATGTCGGGGTCGGTGAATATATCCTCCGGCTCGTAGGTGAATATCTCCGCCGGTAACGAACGTTTTTTGTTACGGTCTCTGACGCATATCTTAACTATCTCGGCATGTGCCGATGTAGCTTTTTTCAGCACCTCGTAGAGTCCTTCGCCCACGGTGCCGAATCCGAAAAGACCTATTCTGATCGCGTTGTTTTTCATGCTTCTAAGTGTTTCGATATTATTTCATTCAATTTTTCGTGTTCTATGAGGAAGCCGTCGTGGCCGAACTCGGAGCTTATCACATGCAACGATGCGTTAGGTATGTTGCGGTAGATGAGTTCGAGGTCCGATACGGGACACAATATGTCTGAGGTTATGGCCACCGTCGCCACCGACGCCTTTACGGAGGCGAGCGCCTTTTCCACTCCTCCGCGTCCGCGTCCTACGTTGTGCGAGTCGATCATCTCGGTCAGGCGCATGTAGGAGTAGGCGTTGAATCGCGAGGCGAGCTTGCCGCCCTGATACCGTTGGTAGCTTGCGGCACGGAAGTCGTCGGTTTTGTTGGGTTCGTCTACCTCGGCTTGTGTGGCGTTGTAGGCCGGTGCGCCGCGATAGCTAAGGAGGGCTATGGAGCGGGCGCATTTCAATCCTTCGGCCCCGGCCGTGTCGTTCTTGTCGCCGAATGTTGGGTCGCATCTCAACGCCATGCGTTGCGATTCGTCGAGAGCTATCATCCATGGCGATGCTTTGGCCGTGGTGGCTATCAATACCGCTTTCTCGGCAAACGACTTGTCTTCTATGAGCCATTCCAACGCATGGAATCCGCCAATGGAGCTTCCTATAAGCGCTTTGACTCTACGTATGCCGAGGTGGTCGGCCAACAACCGGAACGCCTTAACCACGTCGCGTACCGTGATGCGGGGAAACGAGCCGTAGTATGGCACGCCGGTAGACGGGTTGACGCTAAGCGGTCCGGTGGAGCCGTAGTGCGATCCTATCATGTTGGCGCATATCACGAAATAGCGTTCCGGATCGAGAAACCGTCCGCTCTCCACCGTGTGGGGCCACCAGTCGGCCACCTCGGAGTTGGCTGTCAGGGCATGGCACACCCATATCACGTTGTCGCGTTTGGGCGAGATGGTGCCGTAGGTGTGGTAGGCTATCTCTACTTGCGGTAGCACGTGGCCGCTCTCCAATACGAAGCGTTCGTTATGTCGGTATGTGTTCATATCAGGCTGAATGATGATTCGAAGTCGGCTATGAGGTCGTCGATGTGCTCTATGCCCGCCGATATGCGAAGAAGGGCGGGGTGCACTCCGGCGGCGCGCTGTTCCTCGGCGGATAGCTGGCTGTGCGTGGTAGCCGACGGTTGTATTATCAAGGTTTTGCAGTCGCCCACGTTGGCTACGTGCGATACTAAAGAGAGGTTGTCGACGAAGCGCACCGTCTCCTCTTTGCTCCCTTTGAGTACTACGGCCAACACCGCGCCGAAGCCGTGCCGCAGGTATTTTACTGCGTTAGTGTGGTTGGGGTCGCTCTCTAATCCGGGGTAGAAGACCTTCTCCACTTTGGGGTGGGCATCGAAATAGCGGGCCAGAGCCAGTGCGTTCTGTGCCTCGCGCTCTACGCGCAATGAGAGCGTTTCGAGCCCTGTCATCATCTCGTAGGAGTTGAACGGCGAGATGCACGCTCCCAAGTCGCGCAATCCCTCCGTGCGGCATTTGGCGATGAAAGCGGCGTTACCGAATGTCTCCGTGTAGCATAGCCCGTGATAGCTTTCCGACGGCTCCGTGAGTTGCGGGTACTTGCCGCCGGTCCAGTCGAAGCGGCCGGAGTCTACTATCACGCCGCCCATAGAGGTGCCGTGTCCGCCTATCCATTTGGTAGCCGAGGCCGTCACTATGTCGGCGCCGAGCTTCAAGGGGGCGCACAGATAGCCGCAACAGCCGAAAGTGTTGTCGACCACCAAGGGTATGCCGTGGCTGTGTGCCATCTCGGCCACCGCTTCGAAGTCGGGAATGGAGAATCCGGGATTGCCTATGGTCTCCACATATACGGCACGCGTGTTATCGTCTATAAGCCGTTCCAGATCTGCGGCCCTGTCGCTTTCGGCGAAGCGTCCCTCTATGCCCCAATCGGCGAATGTGTGTTTGAACTGGTTGAATGTGCCGCCGTATAGAAACGGCGAGCTGACAATGTTCTGGCCTTTGCGTACTATTGCCGTCAGGGCGGTCAGTTGGGCCGCATGTCCCGACGATGTGGCGACGGCGCCTACGCCACCCTCCAAGGCGGCTACGCGACGCTCGAACATGTCGGTGGTGGGGTTGGCCAGACGTGTGTATATGTTGCCGGCCTCTTTGAGCGCGAAAAGGTTGGCGCCGTGTTCGGAGCTGTCGAATTGGTAACAGGTGGTCTGATAGATGGGTACGGCGCGTGAACGGGTGGTGCTGTCGGGTGTCTGCCCGGCATGTACCTGCAAGGTTTCGAAATGGAGATTATCTTGTGACATCTGATTCTGTTTTACAGACGGTTATATGCCGTCTCGGTTTGTTTCCCCTATATGTGCGACGAGATTACGACAGTGCGGCAGTCGTGTGAGGGGAAGTCGAATTTTTTATGGGATAACCGGCGCAAGGGAGCCGTGTGGCGTCTCACGTAGAGGCGCCGGGGGATGAAAGAGTGCCTATCGGCACATTCGCATTATATTGAAAGCGAAAACGGTCATTTTATCCGTATGGTCTTCTTGACTTGTTCGTAAAGATAGCTCCGACTTGCAGGGGCGAATCTGTCGAAGATTGCCCGAATGCGGAACATCTATATAGAATCAAAGGTATGTAATATTAGTCGAATTAACAAGAAAAATATTAACTTTAGTGTGTTATGACAAAGAGAGTGATGATGATATATCCTCGTAAGTCGTTGCGTGATAACGGTTTCGAGTGGCTTAAAAAAGAGGGTGCGCGTGCGGGTTTTTCTGTCGATATAGCAATAGACGATACTTTGTCGTGGGGTGTCGGCAAAGAGACATTGCTTTTCGTAGACGGCGTAAAGCGCGACCTTCCCGATATAGCTGTTATGAGACATTACGACACGGCTGTTTCGCTTTCTTTCGAGCGGCTGGGTGTCAGAACGGTCAATACTTCTGCCTCCATGTCGCTCTCTTATAATAAAGGTCTCACTCATGTTGCATTGTCGGCGGCCGGTATCCCCATGCCCGAAACGTTATGGGGCTCATCGGTCGGTTACGACAGGGCCTCGCAGATGTTCGGCACCCCTTTCGTACTTAAGTCGGCTGTGGGTTCCAAAGGCGAGAGGGTGTGGTTGGTATCGTCTCGCGGGGATTACGACTCTCTGCTTCCTTTGTGCGACGGCGGGGCGGTGGCGCAACGTTACGTTGCGGAGGCTTCGGGGCGCGATATCAGGGTGTGGGTTATAGGCGGCAGGGCCGTTGCAGCGGTGCGTCGTATAGGAGGCCGCGATTTCCGGTCCAATTACTCTTTGGGCGGGAGCATCGAACCATGTACGCTTACACCGGAGTTATCGTCGCTGGCGGTGGCGGCCTCGGGTGCGCTCGGGCTCGAGTTTTCCGGTGTCGATATCATGGAGTCCGCACACGGACTTTTGGTTTGCGAAGTCAACGGTAATGCCGGGTTTCGTTCGGTGTCGTCGTTGGGTACGGCCGATATTCCTGCGGAGTTGTTCGCCTATTTGGCTTCGATAGTTGGAAGGTAGATTTGTTCCTGTTTTTATGGCGGAGAATACGTGCGAGGCGGGTAGCTTCGTGAAATATCCCTTTATTGCATAATCAAAATTAAGTCGGTAAATATATGGCGAGTCGGTAAGGCGTGCGTTTTGATGCAGAGTTTTCTATGTTTCGGTAATCAAAATATAGTTTCATTGCGCTTGGCTTGTTGAAAACGTTCGCTTGAGGCAGACGTTTTCTCGCCTCGGCAATCGAAACTTCGTTTCATTGCGCTCGGCTTAGCGAAAACGTTCGCTTAATCCAGCCGTTTTCTTCCCTCGGTAATTGAAATTTCGTTTCGACGGTATATAAAAAGCGCGGCCATCAATGGACCGCGCTTTTTATACAATATAGAATTATATCCTTACTTCAACTTCTCATAAGAACGTATCAAATTGAGATACTGACGATAGATAATCTCCTTCTCCTTGAAGTTGATTTCGAAGTCGTTGATCATGCCGTCGTTACAAGCATCGTAAAGCAATGACCAGAACAGGTTTTTGCTCAGATATACCTCGCGTCTGATACGCTCGAACTCCTGCATGCAATAGTTGTTGATACCCGAAGCGGTGTAGAAGATGTCGCTCAACAAGGTACCCATATTGCGTGCGTCTTCCGATATCTCGCTCTTTATCTGATCGACGGTAGAGGCGCTCGCATTGGAGTTGAGGTTGTTGACAATGTCGTTGAGCAGACGTTCGGTGCTTCTCTGGGGAACGAAAGATACGGGTTCTTCCGTCTTGTCTTCCGCAATGACAGGCTCGGGTTGTATATCGGTCTGTTGCTGAACGGTCTCCTCCTCTTCTTTCTCCTTGCGCTGAGAACGGAACGAGAAACGGTCTTTCTTCGTCGGTTTCTGTTCTTCCTGCTCGTACACGCTGCTCACCGCAGAGGGAGCGGCATAGACGGGTGCCGAAGATGTGACGGTATCCGAAGATGACGTTTTCTCATAGTATAGCTTGAGTATCTCTATGTCGATACGGTATTTGTTAAGTATCACGCTACGGTCGAAAGAGCCGCGCGGCTTGCTTATGTGTATGTCGACTATAGGACGGGCGAAACGTACGAACAACGCGTTGATAGCCGCCTTGTAGGAGAGCTGTACGCGATCGACGTCGTCGGTCTCGTATATGGAGTTGCTCAACTCCTCGGGGCCTATGCCGTAGAACATCTTGCACAACTTGTCGAGAATGCTTCGCGTGGCAGAGGTGAGGTTGGCCGCCATCTTGCGTGAAATGTCGTCTATACGGCATATGGATAGCTCGTGCAGACGTTTGCGCAACTCGTAGTTGGTGAGGTTTATCTGCGGAACGCCGGCCACCATGGTACGGTTGACATATTCGTCTACGTTGAATTCGGTGGTGTCGATAAGCTCCTCAACGAATTCGCCTATTATCGAATCCATGTTGAGAAGATTCTCGTGCATCTTCTGTGTCTCCTCCGTGTCGTTTATTATGTTGGTGTAATACCACACGTCGAACTCTTTCATGGTGTTGTTCCACTTGCTGTTGAACCACTTCTTGAAAGCGTTGACGCGTATGGAGTTGATTCGTTTCTCCTCGTCCGCATCACGGGGCGCCGAGAAGCCGAATTTCTCTTCTATGATGGAGCGAAGCTCGTTTATGACGCTGATGGTGGCGTTTATGTACTCCTCGCTCACCTTTTCGTAAACCTTGAGGCAATCTTCGTCTATGTAGCGTTGCATCTTGGAGACGATCGTCTCGATACCGGCATTGACGGTGCCGTCGAGGTTTATCATCGCCAACGACGTGAGACGCTCTATAACCTCGTCGTTGCTGAATACGCCGAGCTTGGTGAGGTGGCCTAAAGCGGAGCCTACCACTATATTCTCAGTCTTACAATATTTCGACCATTCGTCCTTGGCTATGGCTACACGGCTTTGATACTCGCTCTGCGAGAGCTTGTCGCACTTGTTGATGAAGACGAAAAGTTTGTTGCGTATGTCTATGCTGCGGTCGAGCAGGTTGCTGACATCCATCACGTTGCTGGTAACAGAGTCGAGGTTGACGCGGTCCTGGGCGAGCGAGTAGACGCATACCACGGCGTCCGCGCTCTTGAGGCGGTATTCGGTCTGACGCTGGTGGTAGCTAAGGGGTGAGTTGTAACCGGGTATGTCGTATATGATAAAGTCGTTGTCCGACCCGGTCTTCATATTGAGCGGGATATATACGCGAATGGTCTTGACGGCACGCGCCAGATATTTATCGGTCACGAACTCCCTGAACGAATATTTCTTGAGGATGTCGTCGGCATTCTTCAACTCGAACTCTATATTGTTGTCGCTGACCTTCACATCCGTTTTCAGTATCTCTCCGGTAAGGAACTTGGAGATCTCGGGAGCTATTGCGCCGCTCGCATCGGTTACTATACCCAGCTCGGCATCGAACGCAGCCGTTCCCAACTGGGTTATGCGCCCCTCGGGATTAGCCACGGAGTTGCGGAGATCGGCAACGTAATCCTCGAACTCTTCGTAACTCTTCATTACGATCTCTATGTGCGACTTCTCGCCCTTGTCCACCGGATGTATCTCCACCGAAGCATAGGTGCAACGGTTATTGGGATCGGTGGGCAGAATGTCTTCGCCGACCAGAGCGTTGATGAAACTGCTCTTGCCGGAACCCTCGAGACCTATGACCGCCACTTCGAATTTGTTCTTGCTGATGCGCGAATGGAGCGAGTTTATGCGCGCCTGCAGATCGTTGAGATAGCTGTCGCCGCCGGGCTGGTGCTCTAAAAACACCTTGCGAATGACCGGTATGTCGGTAAGACGATTGAAAATCTCGAAAGTATTGTTACAACTTTTAAGATTGCCTAAGATCGACTCCGACAGATAACGCGATGGCGCATATTCCGTAACTACGCTACCTGCCTGTCCCTTTGAGTTTGAAGCATTCATTAATTTATCTCTTTGAGTTCGAGTTATATATGATCGACATAGCCCGAAACGCACCCTCCTATATGCCGGTACGGCAGACAATATCTGCGCAAATATAACGCTTTTTTCTTTTGTATTAAAATTTTAACACACATTATTCGAATAATTCGCCTGTCGGATAAAAAACATATCTTCGCCTAACTAAAACTAAAATAAGACATGCAACTATTCGCCAGCGGAGAAACATTTATGAAAAAGAGCCGGAGACCCTTTTTTAGATTCAACGTTTTCGGTAAGCCGAGCGCAATGAAACGGAGTTTCGATTGCCGAGGCGAGAAAACGTCTGCCTCAAGTGAACGTTTTCGGTAAGCCGAGCGCAATTAAACGGAGTTTGGATTGCCGAGGCGGGAAAAGGCTCGTATCGGAGCGAACCTGATTATTTTATTATATTTGCCGTATAAAAAATATTGAACGCAATGAGCGAGAACACATTCGACCCTAACGACGTATCTGTATCCAACGGCTGTTATTACGCATTGCCCTACTCGCACGAGGAGAGCGATTTGGTGTTGATTTCGGTGCCGTGGGATGTCACGGCCTCATACGGAGGCGGCGCTTCGTCGGGGCCTGACGCCATCATAGAGGCTTCCGAGCAGATCGACCTTTACGACTACCACTTCGGCGATATGTACCGTCGCGGGATAGCCACGTTGCCCATCGACGATACGGTGCTGGAGGAGAGCAGGACCCATAGGCACGACGCAGAAAAGGTAATGTCGCACCTTTCGGAGGGAGGGGCTGTTAAAGGGGAGACGGCACGTCGCATCTCGCGCATAAATGCGGCTTCGGCGGCTCTTAACGACAACATATACAGGCTTTCGTCGGAACAGATGTCGCAGGGAAAGCTCGTCGGTCTCGTGGGAGGCGACCACAGCACGCCGCTTGGTTATATGCGTGCCGTAGGCGAGCATCACGGGTCGTTCGGCATATTGCATATAGACGCCCATGCCGATCTGCGCAAGGCATACGAAGGGTTCACATACTCCCATGCCTCGATCATGTACAACGCCCTGAACGAGGTAAAAGGGTTGGAGCGTCTCACACAGGTGGCGGTACGCGACTTTTGCGACACCGAAGCATCGTTGATAAGAAACGATGACAGAATATGCACGTTTTTCGATGCCGACATGGCGGCCGGCAGACTGTCGGGCAGAACATGGCAGGATATCTGCCGCGAGATAGTATCGACTCTGCCGCAAAAGGTCTACGTCAGTTTCGACATAGACGGTCTTACTCCGGACCATTGCCCGTCTACCGGTACTCCGGTTCCCGGCGGTATCACTTTCAATGAGGCGGTATTCCTGTTGTCCGAGCTGGCCTCGAGCGGACGCACCATAGTAGGCTTCGACCTGTGCGAAGTAGCCCCCGACCAATCGGACGAAGACAACCATTGGGATGCCAACGTAGGGGCACGAATGCTATACAAACTGTGCGGATTTACGTTGAAAACCAATCCGAGATAAAGAAAAAACAAGTGTCGTTTGAGACGGAAGGATGTTGTGATTTTTCCGCCGTTATGCGCATTAAGTGGTAATGCGGGTTCGGTGTGGTAACTGTCGGTGGATTGGCTGTTTTTGCGGATTGTGGTCCGAGGAAGCGAGGGGTGTCGAATTTTCGTATTTCTGTCCGTGAGCGGAGCGATGGCCGCGCTGGCCGTACCTCGAGGCGGGAACAAATTACCCTACCTGACCTTTACTATTTATCGCCTTAAATAATCAAGTGTCTTTCTTATACTTACGGCGCGGTGTGCCCGTGCAATCCCCGTCCCGCGCTTAGTATCGCTGTGGTTGCGGGAGATTGGTCGTACTGCAATATTAGATCCCGAACTTGCGTAAAAAACAGACGCCACCCCAATAAGGGACGGCGCCTATTCGATCGTACAAGAATACGGATGAGACTAACGTACCATCTTCTTCTCCTTGATACGCGCTTTCTTACCGCGGAGATCGCGATAGTAGAAGATACGGGCTCTACGTACCACACCTACCTTTTCGATCTTGATGCTTTCGATAAGGGGAGAGGCGATGGGGAATATACGTTCCACACCCACTCCGTCGGTGATCTTACGGATGGTGAATGTCTCGGTGGCACCTTCGCCGCGACGCTGTATCACGACGCCTTTGAAGCTCTGGAGACGTTCTTTGTTACCTTCGACGATTTTGTAAGTAACGGTGATCGTGTCACCGCTTTTGAAGGCGGGGTACTGCTTCAGTTCGCTATTGAAAGCGTTCTGAGCCACTTTGATAAGGTTTTCCATTTTTAAAAAATGTGTGTTGTTTGATGAATCAAACAGTACGGAATATTACGGACCCCATGTACCTGTAAGAGATTCCTGTACTTTTTGCGATGCAAAGGTAGTCATTATTTTCTAACTCCAAAACAGATACGGTAAAAAGTTCGCTCCAGGTAGACGTTTTCCCGCCCCGGCAATCGAAACAGCGTTTCATCGCGCTCGACTTATCGAAAACGTTGAATTTCATCTGACATGTTTTGCCTAGGTAATCAAGACTTAGTCTTATTGCGCTCGGCATTATCGTTAATGCAAACGTTTTCTAGCCCCGGCAATCGAAACTTGGTTTCATTGTCGGGGCTAGAAAACGTTGCCTTCAATACGGACGTTTTACGGTTCGGGTAAACCCGCCTTATGCGGTTTGCCTAAAACTTACCGAAAACGTACTGTGCCATACGATAAATTCTGACGCTCGTGGAACGCTATATTCTCTCCGCTTTGAAGCCTGCCGATTTTACCAGAGTTACAATCTCCTCCTCGGGTACGTCGGCCTCTACGGTGAGTATTCTGTCGGGCGAGGAGAGATCTATGTTCCAGCTGCCGTCGGGGAGGCGTCCTTCGAGGGCAGCGTCTATTTTGGCTACGCATCCGCTGCATTTCGCGGAGGTCTTGAATTTCATCGTTTTCATAGGTATGTTGTTTATAAATCAATTATTCAGTCTTTCGGAGGACAACTACGCATCGCATCCGAGCCGTGAGATCATATTTTCAAAGTTTTAAGCCTCAGGCTGTTGAGTACTACCGATATCGAGCTGAACGCCATAGCCGCGCTGGCCCACATCGGGTCGAGCACTATGCCGAATGCCGGATATAGGAGTCCTGCCGCCACGGGTATAGCTATGATGTTGTAGACGAATGCCCAGAATAGGTTTTGCCGTATCACGTTCACGCATTTGCGCGATAGTTTTACGGCTGCAGGTATCTTGGTGAGGTCTGAGGTTATCAACGTGACTTGGGCTACGTCCATCGCCACATCCGTGCCGTGTCCCATAGCTATGCTCACATCGGCGCGCGCGAGTGCCTGTGAGTCGTTTATGCCGTCTCCGACCATGGCTACCTTGTGCCCCTCGGCCTGTAATGATGCTATGTAGTCGTCCTTATCCTGCGGCATCATACCGGCGCCGAACCGGTCTATGCCGGCGTCTGCCGCTACGCTACGGGCCGTAGTCATGGCATCTCCGGTGAGCATGTGCACCTCTATCCCCTCTTTGCGTAACATCGCCACCGCTTCGGCGGAGGTTTTCTTAAGAGGATCGCTTACAGCTATGACGGCTATGAGGCGGTCGGAGGTGCCGAAGTATATCACGCTGCTTCCACGCTCTTGCCATAATGCGGCGAATGCCGATATATCGTCTGCCGCATTCGTTTCAGACATGACGAATGCGTGGTTTCCGGCTCTGTAACGGAGGCCTCCGTATGTAGCCTCCACACCCCGCCCCGTGACGCTCTCGAAGCTGTCGGGCCGGTCTGGCGTTATGCCCTCCGATGCGAGCTCTTCAGTTATGGCCTGTGCCAAAGGGTGTTCCGAGTGTGCCTCTATACCTGCTAAGATGGCTTTGTCGTTCTTGTCGCCGTGCCACAACATGGCGGTAACGGCGGGATGTCCCTCGGTGAGGGTGCCGGTTTTGTCGAGTACGACGCAATCGGTATGGCATATAT
The DNA here is from genome assembly GCA_910588925.1 of uncultured Rikenellaceae bacterium. Lineage (GTDB taxonomy): Bacteria > Bacteroidota > Bacteroidia > Bacteroidales > Rikenellaceae > CASDZP01. Next base: position 38,096 of record CAJURV010000006.1, on the reverse strand, counting down.
TCTCCAGTGCGTAGGCGTCTTTTATGAGTATCTGGTTCTTGGCTCCGCGTCCTATTCCTACCATCAGAGCCGTAGGGGTGGCCAGTCCTAATGCGCAGGGGCACGCTATCACCAGCACCGATGCCGCCGTCATGAGTGCGAACGACAGGCCGCTGCCTGTAATGAGCCATACGGCGAACGTTACTATGGACAGCCCTATGACCACCGGTACGAATACTGCGCTTACCTTGTCGGCTATGCGTTGCACCGGGGCCTTGCTTCCCTGGGCCTCCTGCACGGTTCTGACTATGCGAGACAATACCGTATCTTCCCCTACGGCCTGCGCCTCCATTACGAAACTGCCGCGTTGGTTTATAGTTCCGGCGAGCACTTTGTCGCCAGCCATTTTTCTCACAGGCACCGCCTCACCGCTTATCATGCTTTCGTCTACGAACGATTCGCCGCCGGTCACCGTGCCGTCCACCGCTATCTTCTCTCCGGGTCTGACGTTTATGCGGTCGCCCGCTATCAATACTGCCACCGGTACCTTTCGCTCCCCGTCTCCCGTGACAAGACGCGCTGTGAGAGGCTGTAGCCCCATAAGGCTCTTTATGGCCGATCCGGTGCTCAGCTTTGCGCGCTCTTCGAGCATCTTGCCCAGCAGTACGAAGGCTATCACCATAGTGGCCGCCTCATAATACAGATGGGGTTCTATGCCTCGTTCTGTCATGAGCCACGGCAACACCGTGCCGGCTAAGCTGTAGAGAAAAGCTATGGAGGTGCTGAGCGCCACTAACGTATCCATGCCGGCAGTGCCTTTGCGCGCCTGTCTCCATGCGTGTATGTAGAACAGACGCCCCGAATAGACGATGACAGGCACGGCTAGTATCAGCTGCACCCATCCCGACCACCAGTAGTGCATGAATGCCATCGACAATACCATTATCGGCACCGACAGCGCCCATGCTATTATCACGCGACGCCTCAGGTCGGTATAACGTCTGCGCTCCGTGGTTTCGAGCTCTTCGCGCGATGCCTTTTCGTCTATGGCTATGTCGTAGCCTATGGCACGTACCTGTGTCCTTATCTCTGCCAGATCGGTCACGTCGGGGTCGTACTCCAACGTCAGCATAGACGAGGCGAAGTTGACATCCGCCGACATCACCCCCTCTATCGTCCGTACCCTCTTTTCGACATTGCCTGCGCATACGGCGCAACTCATCTCCAATACCGGCAGTTGTATCTTTTTTATCATGTGAAATATTTTCTTGAAGTTTCACCTTATCGTAACGGGCCGACTAAAAATACGTGCGATTATAGTCGGGCATGTATCTCTTATTTTCGCAATAACTATACCATCTTTACACGTGATGCGTTATAATGCCCGTTGCGAGCACGTCGTTAGCGTCGGGGTTGTCTGCCGCGCATTCCGGACACAGCCCCTTCAGTACGTAATTAACGTCGGAAAGCACGAATCCTGCCGGCAATCCGGCTACGGGTACGTGCACGTCGCGCATGCAGAATGTTTTTCGGCATGAGGTACACGCGAAATGCACGTGCAGGCGGTCGAGCGAACAGACCTCTTCATCGTCGCAAAGCGAATATCTTATGGAACCGGAACCGTCGTCTATGCTGTGTATCACGTGGTGCTTCATGAATGTATTCAATGTCCGGAATATGGACGATTTGTCGACCGTGTCGAGCCGTTTCTCCAGATCGTTCAGTCCGAATGCCGTAGTGAACGCCTCCATAGTCTTGAGTATCATTATCCTTATGGAGGTGGGTCTTATGCCGTGGCGTATAAGTCTGGTTTCGTATATTCCGTTCATGTTCACGACAGTTTCATCTTGACTATCCTTAGCGCGTTCATCACAGCGAGCAACGACACTCCCACGTCGGCGAATACTGCGCCCCATATAGATACGATACCCAGAGCGCCGAGCGACAATACCGCTATCTTGACCCCGAGCGACAAAGCTATGTTCTGACGCACAGCCCTTACCGTAGCACGTCCGGCCCTTACGGCAACGGCCATTTTGGATGGTTCGTCGGTCTCTATTACCGCGTCGGCCGTCTCTACGGTTATATCGCTGCCGTGCGCACCCATCGCCACCGCCACATCGGCTGCCGCCATCACGGGGGCGTCGTTGATGCCGTCGCCCACGAAAGCCACCTTGCGTCCGCTTGCCGAGAGCTTTTTTATGCGGGCCATCTTGTCGTCAGGCAACATGTCTCCTGTGCCGGTTATTCCCAAAGAGGCCGCCAATGAGTCGACGACAGGCTGTTTGTCTCCCGAGACTATCTCTATGTCGGTTATCCCTAGTTTTTCGAGCGAGAGTACAGCCTCTTCGGCGTCTTTTTTGGGTGTGTCGCCGAGCACGAGATAGCCCATGAATCTACCGTCGAGAGCGCATGCCACAATCGTTCCCGTAGCATGTTCGGCGCTTTCGGGGTAGGCTATTCCCTCGCGTTTCATCAGTCTTAGGCCGCCGATAAAAAGCGGTTTGTCCTCATAACGTCCGCTCATTCCGTAGCCTGCTATTTCAGCCGTGTCGGTGACGGCGGCCATGCCGATGCCTCTCTCTTTTGCGTATCCTGCTACGGCGCGGGCTACGGGATGCGTGCTGGCAGCCTCTGTCCCGGCCGCGAGCGACAGGAGCTTCTCGGGATCGACCCCTTGCGGGCACACCGTCTCCCGTACTGTGAATATCCCTTCGGTGAGGGTCCCTGTTTTGTCGAAAAGTACGGTGTTTACCGATGCCGCCGCATCGAGGCTACCGCTTCCCTTGAAGAGCACACCGTATCGCGATGCCGCCCCTATGCCTCCGAAATAGCTTAGCGGTATGCTTATGACTAGGGCGCAGGGGCACGATACGGCGAGGAATACCACCGCCCGGTATATCCATTCTGACGGCACGAATGCGAAAGATGCGTCGAGGCGCGAGACGACGAACGGTACCGCCACTAATAGCACCGCGCACAAGGTGACGGCCGGGGTGTATATCCTTGCGAAACGTCGCATGAACGTTTCTGCGGGAGCTTTGTGCGCGCTGGCCTCTTCCACCATCTTCATCATGCGCACCACGGCGCTGTCCTCGTAGGCCTTCACTGTCACCAACCGCACCGCCCGTTCCGAGGCTATCATGCCCGCTAAGACATGTTCCCCCTTGCGAAATAGGCGAGGAAGACTCTCTCCCGTCATGGCCGAGGTATCGAAATAGGCGTCTCCGTCGGTCAGTATGCCGTCTATGGCGACGTTTTGGCCCGCTTTCACCTCTATTACCGAACCTACGGGTACTTTTTCGGGGGCGGTATCGGTTATGCCGTTGTCGGTCACCACATCGACACCCGTTTTACGTTTTTCGAGAAGGGCCCGTATGTCGGCGCGGGCTTTGCCTACGGCTCTCTGTTGGAATAGTTCGCCTATGGTGTAAAAGAGCATTACGGCCACCCCTTCCGGATATTCGCCTATGACGAAAGCGCCTGCGGACGCGAGCGACATCAGCGTGAATTCGCTGAATACGTTGCCCTTGAACGCCGTCTCCACGGCCTCTTTCATAACGGGCAGCCCTACTGCCAGAAAGGCGGCGAGGAACCACGCCGGGTATGCGTAAGGGTATGCCGTTAGCATTTCGGCCACTTGCGGCACCATGCCCGTTAGGAGCATAGATGCGGAGAATATTATTGAAACGGTTCTTCTCATGCGTTGTATTTAAGGTCGTCGTCAGATAAAGATATTTGCCGGTAAACGATCAGGCATGTTACGCTTTCTCGTGCAGGGCGATGCGTAGCAACGCTTTTCATCTGTCTCTGCGCTTCGTCAGGTTCGTATATTGCCGGAGCTGATTATACAAAGATAATCGGGCCGGGAGCCGGTTTAAGCATCGCCGTGGCGAAGTTTATCTTATGCAAAGATAATCGCTGACGGTTGCAATCCGTTTGCAAATGTTCGCAAAAGATGTGCCATGCGTCCGTTCGTTAAGGCTTCCGGGCCTGCCGTAGTTTTAGATATATCGAGTCATCCGGGCCGTGGTACGACGCTGCGCTATAGTATTTTTATCGTGTGGCGTTCCGTTTCGTAATAACGTATGAATGCCTCGTTTACAAGACGCATGCCTCCCGGGGTAGGGTAGTCGCCCGAGAAGTACCAGTCGCCGCGGTGATCGGGACATATGCGGTGCAAAGCCTCCAACGACTGGTAGACTATACTGACCGGGCACTCTGTATTCGGGGGTGTCACAAGACGTGTTATCATACCCGTTATCTCGTCGTCGGTGAAACGGTCGTAAAGAGCTTTGACGCAATTTGTCCTTTTATCTGCGGGGAGCTCTCTTTGGGCTAAGGCGCGTTGGTATATCTCCGATAGCGCCTTTTCGCGTTCTTCTCCGAGTAGCTCCACGGCGGCCCTGAAGGCTATTAGCGATCCTATGTCGGACATGTCTATGCCGTAGAAGTCGGGGTAGCGTATCTGTGGCGCCGACGATACTATGACTAACCTGCGCGGATGCAGGCGGGCCAGTATGCGCACTATGCTACGTCGTAAGGTGGTGCCGCGTACGATGCTGTCGTCTATGGCCACGAGGTTGTCTACGCCCTCGCATACCGATCCGTAGCTTATGTCGTAGACATGGCCGGCAAGGTCGTCGCGACAGCTGCCTTCGGTTATGAACGTTCGCAACTTGATGTCTTTTATTGCGACCTTTTCTATACGTACCTTTCCGGAGAGGATCGAGGCGACGGTATCGGGGTCGTCGGTGCCGGCCTCTGTCAGACGGCGGGCCTTGATGGCGTTGAGGCGGTTCTCCAACTCCTCTTCCATGCCGTAAAAGGCTATCTCGGCGGTGTTGGGGACGAATGAGAATACGGTACCCTCTATGTCGCCGTCTATCGCCTCGAGTATGCCCGGTACCACTCCGGCCCCGAGTCCTTTGCGTTCGCGGTAGATGTCGCGGTCGCTCCCCCGAGAGAAGTATATGCGTTCGAAGGAACATGCCGAACGCTTTCGTGCCTCGAGTACCTGCACCGTGCGTACCGAGCCGTCGGCGCTCGTCAGCAGGGCTTCGCCGGGCCCCAGCTCCTCTATGCTGTCGGTGTCGAGGTCCATGACCGTCTGTATCACCGGGCGTTCGGAGGCTACTACCGCCATCTCGTCGTTCACATGATAGAATGCGGGACGTATGCCCCACGGGTCGCGGAGTACGAATGTCTCGCCGCTACCGGTGGCGCCGCATATCACGAAACCGCCGTCCCACGTGCGTGCGCATGGAGCTATCACCTCTTCCATCCGCAACAGGCTCTCCATGCGTCGCACGGTCTCCGTCTCGTCGGGGCTGTCCTTGCCAGCCATGCCGTGCAGACGTTCAATATACATGTCGAGGCTGTGGCCTATCTGTTCGAGCAATAGGGTGGTGTCGGCGGTGGTGCGTGGGTGTTGTCCGCATTTTACGAGGGAGGCGAATATCTCGTCTATGTTGGTCATGTTGAAGTTGCCGCACAATGCCATCGTTGCCGCACGGTAGTTGCTACGGCGCAGAAACGGGTGTATGTATGTAAGTCCCGAACGTCCGGTGGTGCTGTAGCGCAGGTGCCCCATGTAGATGTCGCCTACGAAAGGCAGCTCCTCCTCGGAGGCCCCTTCGCGCTCTGCCGCCGACATACGTTTTGCGGCCGCGGCGAATATATCCGTTATGGCGCCCGTGCCCTCCGCCCTCTCGCGGAACATGAACTCCTCGCCCGCAGGGGCCGACAGCTTGACGCATGCCATGCCGGCACCCTCCTGACCCCGGTTGTGTTGCTTCTCCATTAACAGGTAGAGCTTGTTCAGGGCATATTTGGCTGTGCCGTAACGTTCTGCAAAATATCCTAATGGTTTGCGGAGCCTTATCATGGCTATACCGCATTCGTGTTTCAGTTGCTCCATAACGTTGAATTTTTTCGATTGGTTCTCGTTCCGGCTATCCGAGCGAATCCGATTGTGCGTCGGCTTGTCGGAAACGCTGGCCGGTATGTGCTAATAGTGTGTTCTCGCTTCGATATGATAAGGTAATGACGATCGTGCGTAAACGATAAAAAAGGCCGCACTACAAATGTGCGGCCTTTTCGTGTTATCTTATGAATAGTAGCTCTCTGTATTTGGGAAGCGTCCATACGCGGTCGTCGACGATGAGTTCGAGTTTGTCGATGTGGCTTCGTATCTCGCTCATGAGCGGCACCACCGTGTCGTGGTAGGCGATGGCCTTCTCGCGTTCGCAACTTATGACATTGGCGGCTTTGCGGGCGTCTATCAGTTTGGTGACGTTGGTGGTGATGAAGTCGACATGTCCCGATATTCGCCTTATCAATTCCACGTCGTGGCGCGACATCTCCTCCGCCTCTTCGGCCGGGAAGAGCGCCTTTATCTTGTAGACGTTGTCGAGAAGCACCGATTGGTAGCCCGATGCCACCGGAACGATATGGTTCATGGTGAGGTCGCCCATCACGCGCGCCTCTATCTGTACCTTTTTGGTATAGGTCTCCCACGCCACCTCGCAACGAGACTTGAGCTCGCGACGGCTGAGCACTCCGGTACGCTCGAACATCTCTATACTGCTCGGAAGTACGTAGCGGTCGAATATCAACGGTACGCTCGTTTCGCAGTCGAGACCGCGGCGTGCGGCCTCCTCTTTCCATTGGTCGCTGTAGCCGTTGCCGTCGAACCAGATGGCTTTGCAATCGACTATGAGCCTCTTGACCACTGTCACCAAGGCCACCTCTTTGGTCATGCCGCCCGATATGAGAGCGTCTACCTCCCGTTTGAAGCTGCATAGCTGGTCGGCTACGGCGGCGTTGAGCACCAGCATGGCTTCGGCGCTGTTGGCTGACGATCCTACGGCGCGGAACTCGAACCTGTTGCCGGTGAATGCGAACGGAGAGGTGCGGTTACGGTCGGTATTGTCGAGTAACAACTCGGGGATGTTGGATACGCCGAGTTCGAGTTGCGATTTGTTGTCGAAAGTTATTATGTCGTCGGTGTCGGTCGATTCCAGACGTGTCAGCACTTGACTTACCTGTGAGCCTAGGAATATGGAGACTATGGCGGGAGGTGCCTCGCCGCCGCCCAACCGGTGTGCGTTGGTCGCCGAGCTTATAGAGGCTTTGAGCAAGCCGTTGTGGGAGTGTACGGCCTTCATTACGTTCACGAGGAACGTGACGAAACGCAGGTTCTCGAGAGCGTTGTCGCCGCCGGGAGATAGCAGATTGACGCCGGTGTCGGTGCCGAGGCTCCAGTTGTTGTGTTTGCCCGATCCGTTGACCCCTTTGAACGGTTTTTCGTGAAATAGCACCCTAAAACCGTGACGACGAGCCACGCGACGCATCACCACCATAAGAAGCAGGTTGTGGTCGTTTGCCAAGTTGGTCTCCTCGTATATCGGGGCCAGCTCGAACTGGTTGGGAGCCACTTCGTTATGTCGTGTTTTGACAGGTATGCCCAATTTGAGCGCTTCTATCTCGAGCTCTGTCATGAATGCCAGCACGCGTGAGGGTATGGCCCCGAAATAGTGGTCTTCGAGCTGTTGGTTCTTTGCGCTGTCGTGGCCCATGAGGGTACGGCCGGTGAGCATCAGGTCGGGACGTGCCCCCCATAGCGATTCGTCGACGAGGAAATATTCCTGTTCCCAGCCCAGATACGATATCACCTTGCTTACGTCGTCGTAGAAGTACCGGCATACATCGAGCGCGGCTTTTCCCACCGCATGGTTCGATTTGAGCAGAGGTGTCTTGTAGTCGAGCGCGTCGCCGGTGTACGATATGAAGATGGTGGGTATGCAGAGCGTGTCGCCTACCACGAATGCCGGCGACGATATGTCCCATGCGGAGTAGCCGCGCGCCTCGAACGTGTTGCGTATGCCGCCGTTGGGGAAGCTCGACGCGTCGGTCTCCTGTTGTATGAGTACCTTGCCCGAAAACTCCTCTATCACGCCGCCGCGGCCGTCGTGCTCTATGAAAGCGTCGTGCTTTTCGGCAGTGCCGCCGGTAAGGGGATGGAACCAGTGAGTGTAGTGCGTCGCTTTCATGTCCATGGCCCATTGTCGCATGCCTTGGGCTACGCTGTCGGCGATGTTGCGGTTGAGCGGCAACCCTTTGTCGATGGATTCGGTGAGCGTTTTGTAGACCCCTTTGGTAAGGTATTTCTGCATCCTCTCACGATTGAAAACGTTGACTCCGAACAACTCCGAAGGACGGGCGTCGAGTGCTTCGAGTTTGACGGGTTTGCGGCGAAAAGCCTCGGTCAGAAGATCGAATCGCAATATACTCATAGTGGTACGGTTAAAAAATGTATGTGGGTTTTAAGGTGGAAAACCATCGGGGAGACGGTAGGCGAAAGAGCGCGGGAAAAGATGTCGGTTTCCTGTAAGTGTGCGAATGTCAATGGTTTGAGGTGCATTCTGTCTGCTCTTTATGGGTTTAAAGGTACGCTTTTTTTTTCTATTGTGCAATATTATTTTATGCGGTGTAAAATTCTGAAAAGCCGAAGACGTCGAAATAATAAGGTGTGATTTTCGGTAACGGTAGCTATGCGGGTTCGTTATCTGCATCGGGCCCGGAGTACTACAGCTCCAGATACCGCATCACCACCGCTACCAACGGCAGGGCTAGAGCCGTCATCACGCCCATTACACCTATCGCCAATCCGCTGATGGCTCCCTCTACAGCTCCCATCTTCACGGCCGCCGCTGTGCCTACGCCGTGTGCCGACGATCCGAAAGCGAGTCCTTTGGCTACGGGCGACGATATGCGGAATATACGGAATACGTATGGTGCGGCTATGGCACCGAATATGCCGCATATCACCACTGCCATCGATGTAAGCGATGCTATGCCGCCGGATTGTTCCGAGAGCTGTATGGCTATCGGGGTAGTCACCGATTTGGGCGCTATGGACGCTATGACGGCGCTGTCGGCACCTGTTATGCGTAGTATGGCTATTACGCTTACCACTCCCACTACGCTCCCTGCGAACGTAGATACGAGTATTGATGTCACGTTCCTTCTGATGTGGTCGATCTGCTCGTACAGCACATACCCCAACGATACTACTGCAGGGCCTAACATGAACGAGATCATGTCGGTCGATTCGGCGTATGTGGCATAAGATACGCCGGTGAGTTTGAGCAGGCCTATCATCACCGCCGTCGATACCAGCAACGGGTGGAGCAGCCCCAGATGCAGGCGCGAGAATATCCACGATGCTCCCGCGTAGACGGCCAGCGTCAACGTCAGCCACAGAAGATGCGATTGCAGAAAAGCGTCCATTATCTATCCTTTCTTTTGCGGAAGGTCCTTACCCCGATCTTTTGCTGGATTAATCCTACAGTGGCTATCACGAGCATGGTGCTTAACGTCGAGGCCAACACTATTCCGAATATGTTGCGCGATATTACGTCCAATGAGTTCATGATTCCTACGGCCGGAGGCAGAAAGAATATGACCATGTTGGCTATGAGCGCTTTGGCTATTGTGTCGACATTCTCCGGCTTCACTATCTTCGCCGATAGCGCACCGAACAGAAGCAACATGCCTATGACGCTGCCGGGGATGAATCGTCCGATAAGCAGGCTGATCCCCTCTCCCATCAGGTAGAATACGAGTATAATCAATGCTTTGGCTATCATAGCTCTGGTGTTTTCGCTTTCTCGTACGGTGCGAAGTATGCCGTACCGTAGGGGAAAGCGGTGTTCGGAGCTCCAAATATATGTATTAATTTTAAATGCCCGATTGTACGATATTATGATGTAAAATCTCTTTTGCGCGAAGATATGAAACAGTGTTTTGATTTTTGAAATAAACTTTTTATCTTTGATTGGTAAAATATTAAAAATCCATTATGGAAAGAGACAATCAGATATTCTCTCTCATAGAGAAGGAGAAAGAGCGTCAGATGCACGGCATAGAGCTTATCGCGTCTGAAAATTTCGTCAGCGACCAAGTCATGGAGGCTATGGGCTCCGTGTTGACCAATAAATATGCGGAAGGATATCCGGGGGCCCGTTATTACGGCGGTTGCGAAGTGGTCGATCAGGTTGAGCAACTGGCTATCGACCGTCTCTGCAAGTTGTTCGGCGCCGAATACGCCAACGTGCAGCCCCACTCGGGCGCACAGGCCAATATGGCTGTCTTCACTGCAGTTCTGAAATACGGCGACACTTTCATGGGTCTCGACCTCTCGCACGGCGGTCACCTCTCGCACGGTTCGCCCGTCAACTTCTCCGGCATCAACTTCAAGGCTGTGGGTTACACCGTGGACGAGAAGACCGGCACTATCGACTACGACAAGATGGAGGCGTTGGCCCTCGAGCATAAGCCTAAGTTGATAGTGGGCGGTGCGTCGGCATATTGCCGCGAATGGGATTACGAACGTATGCGTAAGATAGCCGATAAGGTCGGAGCGCTCTTTATGGTGGATATGGCCCATACGGCGGGTCTTATAGCCGCCGGGTTGCTCAAAAACCCTGTCAAATACGCCCACATAGTCACCTCTACCACCCATAAGACACTTCGCGGTCCGAGAGGCGGTATCATACTCATGGGCAAGGATTTCGAGAATCCGTGGGGCTATAAGACGCCGAAAGGGCAGGTCAAGATGATGTCGCAGATAATAAACTCCGCCGTGTTCCCGGGTACGCAGGGCGGCCCTCTGGAGCATGTCATAGCAGCCAAGGCGGTGGCTTTCATGGAGGCGCTCGAACCCTCTTACGTGGAGTATCAGACTCAGGTTCAGAAAAATGCGGCGGCTATGGCAGAGGCTTTCAATAAGCGCGGTTATAAGCTCGTATCCGGAGGTACCGACAACCACCTTATGTTGATAGACTTGCGCACCAAGTTCCCCGATCTTACCGGTAAGGCGGCCGAAAAGGCACTCGTTCGCGCCGATATAACCACCAACAAGAACATGGTGCCCTACGACAGCCGTTCGCCCTTCCTCACCTCGGGCATACGCGTAGGTACTCCAGCCATCACCACCCGCGGTCTCAAAGAGGAGCAGATGGATACTATCGTGGGTCTTATCGACCGTGTTCTGAGCAATCCGGAATCGGATGAGGTCATAGACGAAGTACGCGCACAGGTAAACAAGATGATGGGTAACTATCCTCTTTTCGCCTGGTCTCGCAGATAGTCCCGGAGGACGATCGTAGTTTCTTGCGGCCGGGTTCTCGCCCGGCCGTTTCATTTCACATGAATGTTTTCCGGGTTATGCCATTGTTGCTTCGTTAGTGCGAAACACATAAATATAATAAGGTATGCTTACATGTAATTATAAGGTACACCCCAAAGATGTCGATTTTGCAGGACGTATGACGGTCGTGGCATTGGGCGACTATATACTCCAGACGGCCGGCGAGGATGCCGATTCGCGCGGATTCGGGGTGCGCGATCTGGAAAAGCGCGATTCTACATGGGTGCTCTCGCGTTTTGCCATCGAGACGGAGCGTACCATGTCGGAGCATGAGTATTTTTCTATAACGACATGGGTTGAATCGCTCGACCGCATATTCACCACACGGCATCATGAAGTACGCGATAGCAGCGGCAATGTGACGGCGCGGGCCACTACGCAGTGGTCTGTCATAAACCGCACTACGCGTTCGCTCGTGTCGCTCGAGTGGCTCGATTGCGCTACCGAACCCCGTGATATAGGCATATCGCGTCCGCGGAGATTGCGTCTGGCTCCGTCTTACTCCTTAGAGGAGCGGCATAGGGTACGCTACTCCGATATTGATTTCAACGGACACACCAACACTACGCGTTACATAGGCTGGATGCTCGATATGGTAGGAATGGAAAAGTTGGAGAGGCGAACGGTAAAACGTCTCGATGCCAATTTCATAAAGGAGTCGAGATACGGCGAAACTCTCGTATTACGTCTCGACGAGACCGACGATGAGTCCGTTTTCGCAGTCGTTTCGGATAGTCCCGTCATGTTCGCCTCGATCGCTTGGGGATAGGGGACCGCTTCCCTTTCCAATGTTAAAGAGATGCAGTGATGCTGTGAATACATTGTTACAGATGTGTTGACGTCGCCTCGTCGTTCCACTAAATGTCATGTGTCTACCCAAAACATCCTGCGGTGTCACTGAAAATTATGCACCTTAAAAGGGGCTGTGCCTCTCGTTTTTGTTTCGCTTGCGGCAGTCGTTTTCTCGCCTCGGCAATCGAGACTTCGTTTCATTGCTCTCGGCTTATCTAAAACGTATTCTTTTGTCGAGTGACAAAAGTAAGTCTCCACGAAGTGGCCTGCCGGGAGGCACAATATCGCCTCAGGTGCCCAGAACGAAGAGTAAAGGGATAAGAAAACGGAGGGAACTTAATTTTAAGTTCCCTCCGTTTTCTTATCCCTTTACTCTTCGTTCTGGGCACCCGAGGCAACGCTTTTGCTTCGTTCTATAGATTGAAGCGCGAGATAGTTGCTTCCGAAGTTCTCGAGGTTTTCTATCTCGGTTTCGTATTGGTCGAGGTGAGCCTCCTCTTCGGCTACGAGTTCTTCGAACAGCTTCTTGGTGACGGCGTCGGCTGCGGCTGCGCACTGGTTAGCCCAGTTGTTGTAGTCGTCCACGCTGCCGCTCTCCATTTTGGCAGCCTGTTCGAGCATCTTTTTCACGTCGGTGATCTTGAGGGTGGGGCTGGCTACCTTCATCTCTACGTCGCCTTTTAGGAAAAGTATACGTTCTGCCAGACGTTCCACGTGGGTCATCTCCTGTATGGCGGCACGTTTGAAGTGCGAAGAGAGCAGGTCGTATCCCATGTCGTCGAGGTGGAAATGGAAGTACATGTACTGGTTTACGGCGTACATTTCGTCGGCTACGGCTTTGTTGAGCAGTTCGATGCTTTTGGCATACTTGTTAGTTGCAGGTTCCTTTTTCATGATATTAGGTTTATGTTTGTTTTATGAGAAGAATACATGCAAAAACCGTGCAATAAATTTTTGTCATGACAGCGGTCGCATTTATTGTCACAGTCGTATTTTACACGGGCATGATTGTTGCGATACCTGAAAGTGGAATTATAAAACATTCAATATAATATCGCTATGGAAAATAAAGTCTATCACAACAAAAAAGCGTCGCGTTTCGAGATAGAGACGGACGGTAAGTACGCCTATGCGGAATATCTGCTTACACCGGAGTGCATAGCTGTGACGCACACTTTCGTGCCGCGTGAGTTGCGCGGTCGCAGGCTTGCCGAAAAGGTCGTCGAAGCGGCGATCGAGTACGGTAGGAAGCACAACCTTAAACTCAATCCGGTGTGTCCGTATGTGCAGACCTATCTGCAACGTCACAAGCCGGATATAGAGGTGGTCGATATAAACTCGAGCTTTATAGACGATTGACGCTTGAAAACGGGGATCGGGCTTACGGTCCCCGTTTTGCGCTTTATACGGGTAATTGTTCTGTCGTAAGAGGCGCTACAGGTTCAAGCAGATCTTGTTCTCGAAATCGTCTCTGAACCGGCGGAATTCTTCGTCGTCCAGCGTGTCGCCGTAAGACATCAGAAGCAATTCGAAACTTTCGGCGCAAGGGTCGCTCAGGTTGGGGTGAATATGTTTTCTCGTGGGGTTATCCACGAGGCCGTGACGCCGGTAGAAACCGAGACGACGTTTCGATATGTCGTCAACGGGCATGTCTATATCCAGTATGATGCGTTTGGACGCGTTTCGCTCTATGAAGCTGTCGAGCATCCTCCCTCCTGCACCGTTGTTGCGCTCGTTCCGCGACACGGCGAAGTGTTCGAGATAGACCGAATGGCCGAAGTCCCAATGTAGCATGAATCCTATGACCTTGTGCGGGTCATCGTCGCGCGTGTATATATCCATACTGCACTCCGGTTGCTCCTCCAAAGCCTTGCGTTGGGCCTCCGGGCGACGTCTTTCCGATGCCGGGAAGCTATACTGGTATATCTCCCATGCGGAGGCGAACAGAGGCGCAGAGGCCGATTTTATATTGGTTATGTTCATAGTCGTCATCTTATGCCGCTCAGACGCGAAATCAGTCCGTATGCCTCTTCTATGCCCAATTCGCCGGCGCGGCTCATGTCGAGGAATCCTTTGCGGGTATCTTTGAGTCCGAGCAATATCATGCCGCGGTTGTAGTAGGCCTCGGCGAATCCGGGATATAGCTCTATGGCGCGCGTGTAGTTGTCGATGGCGCCGGTCATGTCGTCGTTCTTGCAGAGTATTCCCGCCTTGTCGTAGTAGAGGTACGCGTTGTCGGGGTCCAGCTCTATGGCCTTGTTTATTAGGTTTAACGGCTCTTCGTAGTCGTACGTGCGTCCGGTGGATATGTTGAGCTTTTCGGACGGGGTGGCGTCTATCACTATTGTCTGACGTCTGTCGAGCATGGATATGAAGTCGATCATCTCGCATGTGGCCACTGCGCACGACATGTAATAGAACGGGTTGGCCGGGTCGAGCCTTATGGCCTCTTTGAACAGCCGGACGGCGTTGCTGTACTGGCTCATCATGTATTGCGTCACTCCCCGGGCATAGACGCTGCGGGCGGTGCGTGAGGCGTTCACGTTATGTTCCGCTTGGCCGTCGAGCTTCTTTATACGCTCTTTATCCATAGCTACGGGCAAGTTGTTTATCACGTCGCCATGCAGCATGTTGCCTGCCAGCTCGTTTTCGACCGACCGGTTGTCGTATCGTTGGCGTTTGGCGCTCTTACGGTCGTCGATCACCACTCTGAATAAAGGTAGTGTGACTATGTCTACATCGCGGCTTTTGACGTTGTCGAACTCACGGTTGCCGAAGTCAGCGTCGAACGATAATAGTTTGTCGAGCATCTTGCTGGTGTCCGACAGTTCGGCCATGGCTCCGCTTTTGGTGCGGTAGGCGGCTATCTTTTTCCCTGCCGTGTCGTGGTCGGCGCGCGATCCTTTCATGTCTTTCATGCGGTAACGTACGGCGGAGCGTCCCAGATAGGCGTTGGCGAAGTCGGGGAATAGCTCTATGGCGCGTGTGTAGTCGCGTTCGGCTTCGGTAAGACGTCCGAGCCTGTCGTTGAGGGCGGCCCGGTTGAAGAATACGAGTACGTTCTGGGGGCTGTATTCGGCGACACGGTCGTAGTCGGAGAGGGCCCGGTCGTAGTCGCCTATCTGGGAATATACTATGGCCCTGTTGAAATGTGCCAGCGAATTGAGGCTGTCTATGTCTATCACCCGGCTAAGGTCTGATATGGCGCCCAACGGGTCGTTGCTTCCGGCACGCGTTATGGCGCGGTTGAAGTAGGCCTGCAGGTTGAGCGTGTCGAGCCTTATGGCCTCGGTGAAGTCGGCGATGGCCTCGCTTTTACGATCGCGCATGGAAAGGATGCTGCCTCGACGTATGTAACCGTCGGGGTTGTAGCGGTTTATCTCTATGGCTTTGTCGTAGTCGTTGTAGGCGGCGGAGGTGTCTTTCAGCATCAGGTGGCATGTGCCGCGGTTGATGTAAGCGTCGACTATGTACGGACGTTTGCGGATGAAGTAGTCGAAGTCCTTTATGGCCTCGGCGAACTGTTGGTTGAGGAACAGGGCCACACCGCGGCTGAAATAGGTGTTTTCGTTGTCGGGGCGTATCTCTATGGCCTGTCCGAAATCTTTGAGCGCGTCGTCGTAATCGCCGGTGCGTGTGTGCGTTATGGCCCGGTATAGATATGCGCGCGTGAATACGGGGTTGATGTATATGGCACGGGTGAAGTCATGTTCCGCTCCGGCGAAGTCGTTGAGATTGAATTTGGCGACTCCGCGCAGGAATAGTCCGTCGTAGGCGGTGGTGTCGGCCCTGAGCAGAATGCCGAGCACGTCTATGGCTTCGCGGTAACGTTCCTGCACGATACATTGCTGGGCCACGTAATAGAAGTAATCGCGGTTGAGCTGTGCGTGCGCCTTTCCCGCCGAAAGGGCCAGCATCGCGACGATTGCCGTATATAGAAGCCGTTTTAACATTCCACAAATGTAATAAACCTAATCGAATTAAAGTGTGGCGAGGCGTGAAAATTTCCGTTCGCTTGCGTGGCTCGGCCATAATGCCGGCTTGTAGCCTGGTGCGGGAATAATTTTCGTGTTGTAGGAGAAAAAAATCTTGTTCGGAGAGAATATTTTTCCGATTTGTTTGTTAACTTTGTGGTGTGTTTATGTGTTATTGAACACGAAATGTTAAAATTTAACAATTTATGGAAAAGATCAGAGCGGCCGTCGTAGGCTACGGGAACATCGGTCATTATGTGTTGGATGCGCTTGAGAGCGCGCCCGATTTCGAGATTGCAGGCGTCGTGAGGCGCGATCCGTCTAACGTTCCTCATGAGCTTAAGCGTTATAAGGTTGCGGCGAGTGTGGCGGAGCTAGGCAGAGTCGACGTGGCGATACTGTGCACCCCCTCCCGTAGTTGCGAACGCTATGCGGCCGAGATAATGGCGCAGGGTATAAATACTGTCGACAGCTTCGATATACACACCGAGATAGTGGCTACGCGTTCGCGTCTGGACAAGATCGCCAAAGAGCACGGCCGGGTGGCGGTGATATCTGCCGGCTGGGATCCGGGGAGCGATTCGGTAGTGCGTGCCTTGCTGGAAGCGTGTGCGCCCAAAGGTATCACCTATACCAATTTCGGCCCCGGCATGAGCATGGGGCATACCGTGGCGGTAAAGGCCATAGACGGGGTTAAAGCGGCTCTGTCGATGACTATACCTACCGGCACATCCATCCATCGCCGAATGGTTTACGTAGAACTTAACGAGGGTTACGACATCGCCGAAGTCGCCGCCAAGATCAAGGCCGACCCCTACTTCGCCCACGACGAGACGCATGTGACACAGGTGTCGTGCGTGGACGACCTGCTCGACATGGGGCACGGCGTAAATCTGGTACGTAAAGGTGTGTCGGGCAAGACACAGGGGCAACGTTTCCAGTTCGACATGCACATCAACAACCCCGCCCTCACCGGTCAGATATTGGTATCGACGGCACGTGCGGCTATGAAACAGCGTCCCGGCGCCTACACTATGGTGGAGATACCGGTGATAGATTTTCTCTACGGCGACAGGGAGGATCTGTTGAGACGTCTGGTGTAAGCGCTCTCTATGTATGGCATATATTCAAGGCGGAGCGAGAGAATCGTTCCGCCTTTTTTATGTCCGTGATTCCGGATATGCGCACCGTCCGGAAGATATTGGCGAGGAGTTGCCGATGTCGTGTTTGGTTTCTGTCCGGAAAAATAGTTATCTTTGTAAACGGCTCGTCGTTCTGAAATTCCGGCGGGTGGTGTAAAAGTAAAAGGATATATGCAACCGATAAGAATAGGTTACGGATACGACGTCCATCGCCTGAGCGAGGGGCGCGAATTGTGGGTCGGCGGCGTCAGGATAGAGTCCGACAAGGGCGAGGTGGCGCATTCGGACGGCGACGTGTTGTTGCACGCCTTGTGCGATGCCATGCTGGGGGCGTTGGCTCTCGGCGACATAGGCACCCATTTCCCCGACACTTCGGACGATTTCAAGGGCATAGACAGCAAGAAGCTCCTTGCGCGGTGCGTGGAGATGGCTAAGAAACGCGGATATAACGTGAGCAACGTCGATGCGATGTTGAGGCTGGAACGGCCGAAAATAGGCGCTTATGTCCCGGAGATGCGTCGTACTATGGCCTCCTTGCTGGGTTGCTCCGTGGACGATGTGTCGATAAAGGCCACCACATGCGAGAGTATGGGTTTCGTAGGCAACGGAGAGGGAATCGACGCCTCCGTAGTGGTGCTGTTGACGATATTGTCTTAGAATACTGTGCCTATGAGTAAGATAAGACTGACCAAAGAGTTCTCGTTCGAGACGGCTCACGCTTTAGGGGAGTACGACGGCTTGTGCCGTAACATACACGGACACTCCTATCGTCTGTTCGTGACGGTGGCGGGTACCCCGTCCGATCGCGACGACGATCCCAAAAAGGGTATGGTAATGGATTTCGGCGATCTCAAACGTATCGTTCGTCGTCTTATAGTGGAGCCTTTCGATCATGCGCTGGTGATGCGCAGAGACGATTTCGAGCGACGCATAGGCCGTTATGACGGCAAGCTGATACTGACCGACTGGCAGCCTACCTGCGAAAACATGATAGCGCGTTTCGCCGAGTGGATAGCCGCTGAGCTTCCGGACGAGGTGGAGTTGCACCACATACGTCTGCACGAGACAGCCACCTCCTACGCAGAGTGGTATAGAGAGGATAATTGAGTGTCGGCCCCGTCGGTTTCATTGTCCGGCAGGGAGTACGACATAGTAGGCACCGACTCTGTGTACGGCATCTGTTACTGTAACCGTTGTCACGGCCGCAAAATATACCCGCAATCCAAACGAGCACGATGGAAAAAATATATCTCATAGACGCTTTCGCGTTGATCTTCAAGTTTTACTACGCTTTTATCGGTCGCCCCATGCGTAACCGTGACGGGCTCAATACCTCGGCCATATACGGTTTTACGCGGTTCATAAACGATATTGTGAGTCACCGCCGTCCCGGTTATCTCGGTGTGGCGTTCGATCCTCCCGGAGGCAATTTCCGCCACGATCTGTTTCCCGCCTACAAGGCCAATCGCGGCGATACTCCGGAGGATATCATAAAGTCGGTGCCGTATATCAAGCGCATAATGGAGGCGATGCGTATTCCGTGCCTCGAGGTGCCGGGCTTTGAGGCCGACGACGTCATAGGCACCGTAGCCATGAAAGCGGCCGACGAGGGTTTCGAGGTATATATGGTGACGCCCGACAAGGATTACGGCCAGCTTTTGCGCGATAACTGCTATATGTATAAGCCGGGCAAGAGCGGGTCGGGCGTGGAGATAGTGAGCGGTCGTAATATATGCGAGAACTACGGCTTCTGTTCTCCGGCTCAGGTCATAGATCTTCTGGCTCTGTGGGGCGACAGTTCCGATAATGTGCCCGGCGTGCCCGGCATCGGCGAGAAAAGCGCGGTCAAGCTGATAAACGAGTTCGGAGGCGTGGAGGGGATACTCGCCAATATTGATCGCCTCAAGGGAAAACAGAGAGAAAATATAGAGGCCGGCAAGGAGCAGTTGTTACTCTCTCGCGAGTTGGTGACCATACGCACCGACGTGCCTATAGAGTTCGTGCCGGCGCGTCTGGCCGTAGAGGAACCGTTGTACGATGTTTTGCGTGAAATATACATGGAGTTGGGTTTCAGTTCGTTGCTCAAAGATCTCGATTTGTGGGAGCGTGAGGCCAAAGCGGGCGGAGCGGCGCCTCTTCCCGACGAGACGTTCACAGGCGAGACGAGGCCTCCCGCTCTCGAACGGGGGCTGGTAAAAGAGAGTGCTCCGGCGCCTTCGTTGTTCGGCGATACTCCTGCCTCTTTGTTCGACGGCGGAGCTATGGCCGATATACGTACTACGGAGCATAAATATCTTACGCTCGGCGATGTTACGGCCGTGTCGCAGTTGGCTGCGGTGCTCTCTACGAAGGAGGCGTTCGCATTCGATACCGAGACCACCTCGTTGGATATGTTGCACACCTCGTTGGTGGGCATGTCCATAGCCGTGGAGCCGCATAAGGCCTATTACATAGTTCTCGATCCGTATGACCGCGACAGGACGCTGGCTATGCTCGCTCCGCTCCGTCCGCTTCTGGAGAGCGACAATATCGTCAAGATAGGGCAGAACATCCGTTTCGATCTGCATGTGCTCTCTCTCTATGGCATAAACGTCGGCGGAAGGCTCATCGACACCATGATAGTACACTATCTGCTTGAGAGTCACGAGCGTCACGGTATGGATTATCTTGCCGAAAAATATCTGAACTACAAGACGGTACATATAGAGGAACTTATAGGTAGCGGAGCCGCGCAACGCTCTATGGCCGACGTAGATGTGGCGGTGGTGGCCGAGTATGCCGCCGAAGATGCCGATATAACGCTGAGGCTCAAGGAGGTGCTGTGGAAAAAGCTCGAGGAGGAGGGGCTCACCGGACTATATCTGGAGGTAGAGGAGCCGCTCATAAGGGTGCTCGCCGATATGGAACGCACGGGGGTTAGGGTCGATGCCGCCGGTCTTGCCGAATATGCGGTGCATCTTAAGGGAGAGCTGGCCGCCATAGAGGATAAGATATACGGCATAGCCGGCGACAGTAGCCTCAATATCAATTCGGCGCGTCAGTTGGGCGAGTTGCTTTTCGAGAAGCTGAAGATCGATCCCAAGCCCAAGATGACCAAAACCAAGCAATACCGTACCGACGAGGAGTATCTGGTGTCGTTACAGTCGCGTCATGAGATAGTGGGGTTGATACTCGAATACAGAGGCGTGAAAAAGTTGCTCTCCACATACGTGGAGGCTCTGCCCAAGTTGATAGATCCGGCTACGGGCCGTATTCACACCACCTACAATCAGACTGTCACCACCACCGGACGTCTCAGCTCGGCCAATCCCAATCTGCAGAACATACCCATCCGCGACGAGCAAGGCCGTCATATACGCAAGGCTTTTATGGCCGATGACGACAATATCTTGCTCTCTGCCGACTACAGTCAGATAGAGTTGCGGATAATGGCCCATTTGAGCGGCGACGAGGCTTTGTGCGAGGCGTTCCGTCAGGGCGAGGACATACATGCGGCTACCGCGGCCAAGATATTCGGCAAGAGCGTAGCGGAGGTCACTTCCGAGGAGCGCAGACGCGCCAAGACAGCCAATTTCGGCATCATATACGGCATATCGTCGTTCGGGCTCTCCTCGCGTCTCGACATATCGCGTAGCGAATCCAAGGAGTTGATAGACGGATATTTCGCATCTTACCCCGCAGTCAAGAGCTACATGGAGTATTCGGTGGCGGAGGCGCGGGCCAAAGGTTATGCCGAAACCATGTTCGGACGTCGTAACTATCTGCCCGATATCTCCTCGTCCAACAGCGTGGTGAGGGGTTTTGCCGAACGTAACGCCATCAACTCGCCTATACAAGGTTCCGCAGCCGACATAATCAAGATAGCCATGAACAGGCTCTACGCCGGATTGAACGGTGAGGGGTTGCGCTCTAAAATAATATTGCAGGTACACGACGAACTTATCCTCGAGGTGGTGCCGCAAGAGTTGGAGACCGTCAAACAGTTGGTGAAAGAGACTATGGAGGGGGCCGCCAAACTGGCCGTACCGTTGGAGGTAGAGGAGGGAACCGGCAAAACATGGCTCGACGCACACTGATTCCTTTAGGCAGGCGTGGCCGACTCTTCGGCACGTATATTGCATGGTTGCTGTACGGTTTGTGCTTCGGTGTAAAATAAACGTGCCGGCATATGCGTTACAAAAAGAAGGATGTTTTTCCGAATACATTGTATAATGGAGGAAATGGTAACTTGTAAAAAGTAGATGATTATGAAAATACTGACCGGATGCGCTTGTGCGGCGGTGTCGGTTCTGACGCTCGCTTCATGCACCTTTTCGTCTACCGCGAGGGTCGCTTATGTAGACGACCTATACGATACGGACGGCAAGAACACTGCCGCCCTCCCTGCAAGAGAGCAGAGAGAGGCGAGACGACAGGCGCCCGTCTATGTCGACGATCTCGATTTCGACAACTACTATCCGGGCATGATAGAACAAAGCCTCACCGGTACTGTCGATTCTGCTTATGTCCCGGCCAATGAGCGGGTTACTGTCAATAACTATATTGTATCCGGCGACTATAACGAAGGTTTTTCGAGCGGTTATTCCCAGGGCTACAGCGACGGCTGGGGCTGGAGACCGTCGTGGTACGGCTGGGGCGGTTATACATCGTGGTATCGTCCCGGATGGTCCATATCTTTGGGGTGGGGCTATCCGTGGTACGGTTATTGGAACGACCCGTGGTACTGGCCCGCATGGTCGTGGGGCTCTCCTTGGTATAACCCTTGGTACGGTCCTTGGTATAATCCGTGGAACGATCCGTGGCATAATCCGTGGTGGGGTTGGGATTATCCTTGGATCGGTAACGGCCACGACCGTGGCGTGATATACGGCTCCGGACGACGCGACAATGTGCTCTCGGGCGGTAGTCAGGGATTTGCGGGAAGCAGCTACAGACGTCCGTCGGTATCGGGTTATAACGGTGGTAACGTCGGAAATTACGGAGGCTCTTCTTCAGGAAGCTATAACGGTTCCGGACGCCGACCCTCGTCGGGGGTTATAAGCGGCGGTACGAGCGGTATAGCCGGTGGCAGGGGCACCAGCATATACGGCGGCGGAGGCAGGGACAGTTACGGTTCCGGCTCGTCGGTAAACAGCGGACGTAACGACACCAACTATCGCGGCAATAGCGGCGGAGTCAGAACCCCGGCCAATCAATCGCGCGGTTACGATAACGGCTCGTCATTCGGGCGAGGCAGCGTAGGATCGTACGGAGGCGGTAGTTCAGTGGGCTCATACGGCGGTGGCGCTTCGCGCGGAGGCGGTTCATACGGAGGTGGCACCTCATACGGCGGCGGCCGCAGATAAAATATATACGACAAACTACAGATCGCTATGAAAAAGATCGTGTTATCCGTCGTCGTAGCGGCGACAACCTTTACGGCCGGGGCGCAGAATCCTCCCGAGCTGATACGCATATTCGAGAGCAACACGGCTTTCTCCACGGCACGCAGCGCGGCTATGGGCGGAGCCTTCACCTCTTTGGGAGCCGATGCCTCCTCTTTGGATATCAACCCTGCGGGGTTGGGTATGTACCGTCGGTCGGAGGCTTCTTTCACCGGCTATGTGCTCTCGCGCAAGGCCGGAAGTTTCTCCGAGCGTATGACGAACAATCTGTCTCTGCCTGCTTCGGCATCCGGTAGCGCCACCAAAAACAACGTCAACATATCCAACTTCTCGTTCGTATATAACGCTTTGAACAACCCGAGCCGTAAGTTAAAGGCGCTCAACGTCGGCTTCTCCATTTCGCAACAGGCCAATTTCAGAAGCCGCATGGAGGCGCAGTCGCCCTATACGCGAAGCTCCATAGCCGATATGTTCGGGGCGCAGCTCTTCGGCGTGTCGCCCGAGGCGTTGAAGTACAAGAACAGCATCTACGACGGTTATGAGAATATGCCGGCATCGGCGTGGGGCGCCGTAGGAGCTTTCCAGTCGGGGTTGGTTTTCGACAACGACATAGTTAATGTGGGCGGCAAGGATTATGTGAGGTACGGTCCTTTCTACTATGACGATAAAGGTGTGCAGGTCGGTTCCCTGTTGGACGGCGACATTGTGCGTCCCTCTCTGAGCCGTAGCACCGGCGGTAGCACGGTCAACTATAACTTCTCCGTGGGTGGTAACGTGTCGGATAAATTGTTCTTGGGTCTTACGCTCAATATAGTCAGCTTCGATTACAACCAGCTCGACATATACCGCGAGGTCACGCCGCAGGAGAACCGAGGCGATCTGCTCGATCTCGAATATCGCCAGAACCTTCACATGAACGGTGCGTCGGCAGGTGTCAAGTTCGGTATGACGGTTCAGCCTGTCGACGGGTTGCGTATAGGTGCGGCGGTGCATAGCCCCGTGGTTATGTCGGTGAGCGAGGAGTTTTCTACCTATAACAAGAACTTCTTCTTAGGCAATCAGAGCTATTATTCCTACTCTCCAGCCTTTAAGAACAGATATAAGGTCAGAAGCGCGCCGCGTGTGACGGCCGGTGTGTCGTACACGTTCGGCAAGCGGGCCATACTGTCGGCCGATTACGAGCACGCGTGGTACAATACCATGGATGTAAGAGGTATAGATTATCGTCCGGGAGAACCTACTCTTAGGGATGAGTTCCGTCAAAACTACCGCGCTGCCGGTACTGTAAAGGTCGGTGCCGAGGTCAATATGGGACGCGGGTTCATGGCTCGTGCCGGTTATAACTACAAGATGAATAACAACAAGCTGATAGATAACAAGTACGGTACCGTTCAGAGCTTCTCCGGCGGTCTGGGCTACCGCGGACGCACGGTGTTCGTCGATCTGGCTTATGTTCATGCCAGATACAAGACGCCGCTTTCCTACTATTACTCTTATACGCTCTCCATACCTAACGGAAACGACTATATAACGGAAAGCTACGTGAGCGATTCCAAGTACACCACCACGTTCAAGGATCGTAATGTGGCGCTGACCGTCGGCGTAAAGTTCTGACGATGCGCCGGACGTAGGCCTGTTCGGTTCGTAGGCGGACGCCTGAAGTGTCTGTCGACGGCCGAACAGGTTTTTCGTTTTGGAAAGACGGCGAAAATATACTAACTTTGCAAAGTGGGATAATATGCCCATTCGGCGTTTTCGTCAGGCCGTATGCGGTCGGGGTCCGTCCCGGTCGCCGAGGCGGGAAAGGTCGAATAAAATCCAACGAATTAACAGGAGACCGTTAGATGTTGACGAAACCTAAAATTTTATACGTCTGTCAGGAGATGATGCCCTATCTTCCTGAAAGCGAGATATCGGGAATATGCCGTCAGCTCCCCCAGCTCATACAGGAGAGAGGGGCCGACATTCGCACGTTCATGCCCCGTTACGGCTCTATAAACGAGCGTCGCAACCAGCTTCACGAGGTTATAAGGCTTTCGGGCATGAATATAGTGATAGACGATACCGATCACCAACTGATAATAAAGGTGGCGTCGATACAGAATGCGCGTCTGCAGGTCTACTTCATCGACAACGACGACTATTTCATGCGTAAGTCTACCCTTACCGACGCTTCCGGCGGTTATCACATAGACAACGACGAGCGGGCCATGTTCTTCTCGCGCGGTGTTATAGAGACGGTAGCAAAGCTCAGATGGTCGCCCGACGTGATACACTGTCACGGATGGTTCTCGGCGTTTATGCCGGTGTATATCAAGTCGCTGTATGCGGACGACCCGCTGTTCAAAAACACTAAGACGGTATTGTCTCTTTATAACGACAGCTTCTCCGGAAAGTTGGGTCGCGACATAGTTCACAAGCTCATAATGGAGAATCTCGATCCCGACAGGCTCGATTCGTTGGAGGATTCCACCTATGCCAATCTCATAAAGTACGTGATAGGGTTCCTCGACGGCATAGTGGTTGCCGGCGACGATGTGGACCGGGAGTTGGTCGATTATGCCGCATCGTGCGGGGTGAAGGTGCTCGAGGTCAAGAACCCCGACAATTATGTGGAAGAATATTACGCATTTTACGATGAGATTATTTCAGAGACTAAGTAATATAGCCCTCTTTTTTCCAGTAGTCTTGGCGTCGTGCACCGTGGTCGACAACGAGCTGGGCGAGGGTATGCTCCCGGAGTCCGATAGGATGTTGCTGACGCAGGAGGTCATAAAATCTATAAGATGTTATCAGGGCGCCGCCGATTCCGTGGTTACCGACGATTGGACATATCCGCTCGTGGGCGCTATGGTTCAGCCTATGGACGGATTGGTGGAGTGCTCTATGGTGGCACAGTTCTCCCCAGGCTTTTTCGACAACATAGACAGCATGTGGGGCGACGCTCCGGTAATAGACTCCGTGAAACTCGTTATGAATATAGCGAAAGTTTACGGCGACAGCTCTACCGTGATGAGCGTCTCCATATACGATATGATCGAGAACCTGCCCTATAGCAAGGATTCGGTGCGTCTGTCGTCATATCCCGCCGAACGCAAGCTCGGAAAGCTGATACACAGTTTCGACATCACCCCCAAGAGCACCGATATAACAGAATATCTGCCTACGTCTTATGCCGAGCGGTTTCTCGACACTACCGGCAGGGTATTTCTCGACGACACGCTCTTCCACAAAAAGTTCTTCCCGCTATATTTCAGGACCAATTCGGTAACCAACGACGGTGCGCTGATGGGGATATATCCCGGTAAGAGTTACATGTACATCTATTATCACAACCATAACAAGCCCACACCCGATACCGCCAGCCTTACCATGTATTTCGACAATGCCAGCGACGGCTACAACGAGGCGTTCACGGTGATAAGGCGTAACTACGACTATGCCGATCCGCTTTCGGGTGTCAATCCCGACGTTATAGACGGCGACGACGAGCAACGGGGTTTCTTCGTCACTTCGTTGGCGGGGCTCACCGGTAAGGTAGTTATCGACAAGGCGGCCATAGAGGATATCAAGAGTAGGGCGGAGGCCATGGGATATACCCGTGTGTCGGTGAATAACGCCAGCATAATATTTCCTTTGAAGCGTCTTAGCATCCCTTCGTTCGATTTCGCATGCAGCGATCTGGGGCTGTATTACGACTATAACAAACAGAATCCGGTGCCCGATTACGAGAATGCCATGTCCGGTTCGTCGAGTTTCGGCGGTGCGCTCAACAGGGCACTCGAAGAATACCGCATGGATGTAACCTCGTACGTGCAACGTTTGTTGGACGGTAACGTCGACAGATATGCCATAGAGGTAACCCCTGCAGGCGGGGTGGTTTCGTCTCCCTCCGGCGTGCAACTGGTCGGCGGCGGTGCGGACGGGGTAACTCTTTCGATAACCTACACCATGATCAAGTAGCGAGTGACGCTACAGGAGGGTAGTCGCCTGTGCTTTAGGGCACAAGGACATTTGAAAAAGCGAAAAACGTAAATATATATGGCAGATAATTTGGTGATAGTCGAGTCACCCGCCAAAGCGAAAACCATAGAGAAATTTTTAGGCGACGATTATACCGTGGCCTCCAGCAAAGGCCACATCCGCGACCTGCCTAAGAAGGGGTTGGGCGTAGATATCGCCGACGATTTCAAACCCACTTACGAGATATCGAGCGATAAAGGCGTCATAGTATCGCAGTTGCGTTCGCTCGCGGGGAAAGCCAAAACGGTGTGGCTGGCATCCGATGAAGACCGCGAGGGAGAAGCCATTGCCTGGCATTTGAGCGAGGCGTTGGGTCTCGATGCGGCCACCACCAAACGAATAGTTTTTCACGAGATAACCAAGAGCGCCATTCTCAAGGCTATAGAGAATCCGCGTACCGTCGATATGAATTTAGTGGATGCCCAGCAGGCCCGGCGCATACTCGACCGTCTCGTGGGTTTCGAGCTTTCGCCTCTGTTGTGGCGCAAGGTGAAGCCCTCGTTGTCGGCTGGCCGCGTGCAGAGTGTGGCGGTACGTCTTATCGTCGATCGCGAACGCGAGATCATCGGTTTCAAGGGCGGCGATTATTTCAAGGTCACGGCTCTGTTTCTGTTCACCGACGATAAGGGGCGTAGCTACAAGGTGCGCGCCGAGCTTCCGGACCGTTTCGATACCGAGGAGGAGGCCAAGGCCTTCTTGAACGTATGCTCCAAAGCGCAGTTCAAGGTCGGCTCTGTGGAGATCAAACCGGGCCGTCGTTCTCCGGCCGCTCCTTTCACCACATCCACGCTGCAGCAGGAGGCTTCTCGCAAGTTGGGCTTCTCCGTGTTGCAGACCATGGCTTTGGCGCAGCGTCTTTACGAGGCCGGTCTCATAACCTACATGCGTACCGACTCCGTCAATCTGTCCGTTGAGGCACAGGCGGCCATAAAGGATGCTGTGGTGGCCGATTTCGGCAAGGAGTATCACAAGGCGCGTAGCTATAAGACCAAGAGCAAAGGGGCGCAGGAGGCTCACGAGGCCATACGTCCCTCTTATATTGATCGTCGCGAGATAAGCGGTACGTCGCAGGAGAAGCGTCTGTATGAGCTGATATGGAAGCGTGCGGTGGCTTCGCAGATGGCGGATGCCGTCATGGAGCGCACTACGGCCGACATAGAGGTGAGCGGCAGCGACAAGCGTTTCGTGGCTAAGGGCGAGGTGGTCAGGTTCGACGGTTATCTGAAGCTCTATCAGGAGTCTACCGATAGCGACGACGATAACGGCGAACACGGCGCATTGCTCCCGCCTATATCCACCGGCGACATTTTGGCATACGACACCGTAGAGGCGGTGCAACGTCCGCGTCAGCGTCCGGCACGTTATTCGGAAGCCTCGTTGGTAAAACATCTCGAAGAGTTGGGCATAGGACGCCCGTCCACATACGCTCCCACCATATCCACCATTATCAACCGCGGATATGTCGTCAAGGAGGATCGTCCCGGTGTAAAACGTTCGTATGTGCGTCTGACACTGCATGACGGCAAGGGCGATCGTAAGACTTTCGAGGAGAATTACGGTTCGGAGAAGGCCAAGTTGTTCCCCACCGACATAGGCATGTTGGTGACAGACTACCTGTCGAGCCACTTCCCCGCCATTCTCGACTATAGCTTCACGGCTAAGGTGGAGGAGCAGTTCGACCATATAGCCGAGGGCAAGTTGTCGTGGCAAAACATGATAACGAACTTCTACAGCCCGTTCCATAACGGCGTCGAGTCGGCAGGCAGCGAGGAGGGCGGTTATGCCAGCTCCAAGCAGCGTCTCATCGGGGTAGACCCTAAGAGCGGCAAGAACGTATATGCACGTGTAGGTCGTTTCGGTCCTATGGTTCAGATAGGCGAGAACGACGACGAGGAGAAGCCCCGTTACGCCTCGTTGCGCACCGACCAGCTCACATCCACCATTACCCTCGACGAGGCTCTCCGCCTGTTCGATCTGCCTCGTACGGCCGGTCAGTACGAGGGAAAAGATGTGGTGATAGGCGTGGGACGTTTCGGCCCTTATATCCGTTTCGACGGTAAGTTCGTCTCTTTGGGCAAAGAGAATCCTTACGCCATAACATTGGAGCGTGCCGTGGAGCTGATAGAGGACAAACGACGTCAGGAGCGTGAGAAACTTATACGCTCTTTTGATGAGGACGGCGGTAAAACCCAGATACTCAACGGTCGTTACGGCCCTTACATCTCGCGAGACAAGGTCAATTACAAGATACCCAAAGGTACCGATCCCGCCACACTGACGTGGGAAAAGGTAGAGGAGCTTATAATGAGCCAACCTGCATCGGATAAACCGAAACGGTCGTTCCGAAAGAGATAGATAAAAAAAGAGCCGCTGCAAAATAGCGGCTCTTTTTTATCTATGCGTGCCGTCTGCGAGATATGAGTTGCCGTCTGTCGAAAATGGCTGTCTTTTCGTTATTCGGGGCGACGAGGTCTCTCGTCAGTGATGATCGGGCGTAAATCTATTTAATCTCTGTAGGATAATCTTATAGACATAGG
This sequence comes from uncultured Rikenellaceae bacterium, assembly GCA_910588925.1. Taxonomy (GTDB): domain Bacteria; phylum Bacteroidota; class Bacteroidia; order Bacteroidales; family Rikenellaceae; genus CASDZP01. Next base: position 9,050 of record CAJURV010000006.1, on the reverse strand, counting down.
TTCTGAAATTTTATCCAATCAATCCGAACGGTATATGCCGAGGTTCTCGCGTGCACTTTTTTATGTCTGGAAGAAAATACGGCACAGTAATTGCATGTCAGCATAAAAATCGAAACAACTAAAATCTTATCTAATGAAGAAAATAATTCTCATAGCTCTTGCGGCTGTGGCAGTCGTCTCATGCGGACGACGCAATAGAGATCGTATCGCCGTTCTCTCTGTAAGCAACGATTCGCTTCAGACCGTTTTGGCGGCTCGCGACTCGGTTCTTAACGAGGCGCTTTTCGCACTTTCTGATATATCGTCGTCTCTTTCCGACATCAAACGTCAGGAGGCTATCGTGGTCAGCGAGTCGGAGTTGGGTAAGAGCGACGAGGCCCAAATAAAAGAAGATCTCGAATTGCTTTCGCAAAAGCTGTCGGACCAGCGTAAGGCCATAGCGCGTCTTAATAAGAATACCGCTCTTCTCAAGGAGGCCAATATTAATATAGCCGGTCTCGAGAAGTTGATTACGGAGTTGCAGGGTCAGATAAACGAACGCGATACCACTATCAAAGCTATGTTAGCCAATATCGACGATCTCAACAATCAGATATTGATTCTCAATACGGATCTGTCTAATGCCTACGCTACTGCAGACATCCTTTCGGCTACTGTCGACGGTCAGGAGACGGAGCTCAACAAGGCTTACGTAGCCATAGGCACTGCCAAAGAGCTTCTCGATCGTGGCATACTTGTAAGAAGAGGTATAGGAAACAAAACCCTCGCACTCAATCCATCTTTGGATAGAAGCGAAATGTCGGTCATTGATATCCGTGAGGTAAATTCAATAGATCTTACAGGCAAGAACGCCGAAATAATAGGCAGCTTCCCCGAAACGTCGTACAGGTTCGCGGACGGAGATAAACGCGGCACGGTGACTTCCCTCCAAATTACCGACTCTGCGGAATTCTGGAAAAACTCGCGTGTGTTGGTGGTGATATTCAAAGAGTAATTTCCACATAAGGCAATTTATCGTAATCCCTGCAAGCGACACAACTCTTGCAGGGATTGTTTTGTATTGCCTGTGCCGGTGATGAATCGAGGGGATAGCGTGTGTCACGCCATACCTCGCCCGGTACGGTAATACGGAATGCAGCGAGTTTTCCGACAGGCGAGAGCATTGTTTTCGGAGAGGAGGATAAACAATTAAAAACTGCAATAGACGTTATCATAACCGTTAGCTTCGATGCAGACGTTTCTCGCCTTGCGCTCGGCTTATCTGAAACGCGCACGATCCACATACATTCCGCAAGCCTCAATCGCATCCAGCGCACCCAACTCATCGAGTTTGTTGTCAAAGGACTCCTTATCCACGAGGTAGGCCGTTTCGGGATTGCGTTTCATCGCCTCAAACTCCAGCTTATCCTTCTGCCTGCGATACTCGTTCATATCGAAGGTCTGCGTTTCAAGGATTCTGTGCGTTCCCGTCACGATGGGCGACATTACGCTGTTGAGCGTGCCCAACACCAATGCCGGGAAGAACATGATACACAGTCCAAGAGCAAAGGGACGCAGGAGCGGAAAGACATCTATAGGCTCGGCTCTTGCCAATGACTGCCAGACACGATAGGCGACATAGAAGAGAGCACCCAATCCGGCAAGTCCTTTGGCGACACCCGTCATCTGCGAACAGAGTGGCATCATATCCACATACAGACTCTGGAGTATCTGATGCAGATTGTCAAAGTTTACTGCTAATAGTACCATAGTCGTAGGGTTTCAGGTTTACCAATAGCGTTCACTCGGCGAGCCGTAGAGGGACATCACACGGTCAACATCGTTCTGCTTCTTCGCTCTGAGGTAGGACACCCCGATGTTCTTATTGGTGTAGTACTGCACAAGCCCACGGTATTGGAGCATCTCGCTGTAACACTTGTCGATGATATCCATGCGGTCCTTGTCGCTCATTGAGAGCCCGTTCTCATTGACCACCGATTTAAGGTCATTCAAGAGGTGGGCACTCTCTTCGAGCAGTTTCGTATAGCCCAGAGCAATGGCACTGAGTTCCTCCACCGTGAAATAGGGGTCGTTGAGCATACGCTCGAAGCTGTTCACATAGATGTCGGTGATGTCGCCCACAAGCAGGATGGTCTGCTGTACCTTGCGTGCATCGCGGACAAGGTTCTTGACCTTCTTCAGAGCATCGTAGTACTCCTTGCCCTGCTTATAAATCTTTACTGTCTCCTGGAAGTTCTGAATCATCGTACTTGCCGTAGAGGATGTATGCACGATGTTCTTCGTGGCATTGATGATGCCTTGTGCGAGGTTGCCGGGATCTGTCACCACCCACTGCGCCCTCGATGTCTGGCTGACAAAGAGAGCCACCAGACAGAGCATAAAAATTTCCAATCTCATACTGTTACGAATTAAAGGGTGAATACTTAATCATTGTCTTACTGAAATCACAGTCCCATCTTGCGACCTCTTGATTTGGGTTTCTGTCGGATATGCTGCTTTCGGGACGGTCTCTCCTCGGAAGAGTCGCTCTGCCTCTTCTTCATTCCGTTGAAAAGCTCATCAGCATCAGGTCTTCTGCCTGTCATCCTGACAAAGCGGGCATCGAGTTCCCGATATGCCTTTTCAGCCTTGGCGGAACACTCTTCCGAAGAAGCCTTCCTGTCAATACCGTACTTGGTAAGGAAATCGGGACGGATATGGATGGTGTCGTGAACATTGTCGGGGAAATGTGCAATCTGCCCCAGTTTCTCCAACTCCTCGTTCAGTTTATTGAGATAAGGAACGGGAGGGCGTTCACAGATACTCTCGAAGATCTTCTCCACGGCTCGTGTCAGCCTTGCATCTACCTCAAGCACATCGGGTATCTCTCCCGTTGCTCTTTTCTGCCTATACATTGTAGGATCCATATCCTCTAACTGATGATACAGGCGGTAATCCTCCGTAAGTCCGAAGTAATCCTGCATAGATTGCGGGATGTTCCAATTCTGCATCAGTGACCAATAGAGGCACGAGATGACCTCCTGGCGTCTCTTTTCGTCTGATTTTAAGTTACTGTACATACTTCAAATGTTTAATGGTTGATAAAAAGGGTTACTTGCTTCGCTTGCTCTCGGCAAGCTGCTTGATGGCGAGTTCGATATTTCCGCCCAATTTCTCGGTGAGCCGCTGCAACTCCAGCTTCTCGGTCTCCTCGGTGGTGTAGCAGTAGTACTCTTCGGAAGATACCTCCGTGGCATAGACTGCAGACTGTGCTCCGCCAAGACCTATCCACACCTCCTTGTACTTCCTGCCAGGAGCATTGGAGAGGTTGATGGAGAGAATCTGCGCACGCTCCTTGTCGGTAAGTCCGAGAAGTGTCTGTATCTCATCAAACTTGTTCACATACTTACGCTGGTCGAGGATAATCTTGCAGTCGCTGTTGTTGATGATGGTACCTTTGACAATCGAGGAAGAGATGATGTCCTCGACCTCCTGCGTTACCACAACCGCCTCGCCGAAGAACTTACGCACGGTCTTGAAGAGGTATTTCAGGTACTCGGCCATGCCCTCCTTGCTGATGGCTTTCCAAGCCTCCTCCAAGAGTATCATCTTACGGATGCCCTTCAGCCTACGCATCTTGTTGATGAAGGTCTCCATAATGATGATGGTCACTATCGGGAAGAGTACCTTGTTGTCCTTGATGTTATCCAACTCGAAGACGATAAACCGCTTGTTCAAGAGGTCCAGCTGCTTGTCGGAGTTCAGGAGGAAATCATACTCGCCACCCTTGTAGTACGGCTCCAGGACATTGAGGAATCCCCATACATCGAAGTCCTTCTCGCGTGTACGCTTTTCCTTGAGAATATCCTGATACTCATCACGGATAAACTCATAGAAGGTGTTGAACGAGGGCTTGATGCTCTTGTCGGTGCGGATACGCTCCAAAAAGAGGCTCACGGCATTGGAGAGTGCCACCTCCTCGGCTCTTGTCGGTGGCTCATCGTCCCTTTTCCACAGCGTAAGGATAAGTGTCTTGATGGACTCCTTCTTCTCAATGTCGAACACACCATCCTCGACATAGAAAGGATTGAAGGCTATCGGATCACTCTCCTCATAGGTGAAGTAGATGCCGTCCTCGCCACCTGTACGGGCATTGATAAGGTTACACAACCCCTGATAAGAGTTACCCGTATCGACAAGCAACACGTGTGTACCTTGTTCATAATACTGTCTTACCATATGGTTGGTGAAGAAGGACTTTCCACTGCCCGAAGGACCGAGGATGAACTTGTTGCGGTTGGTGATGATACCACGCTTCATTGGCAAATCCGAAATATCAAGATGGATAGGCTTGCCTGTTAAGCGGTCCACCATACGCATACCGAACGGAGAGAGTGAATCCTGTCCTGTGGTCTCCTCGATGAAGAGGCATAGTGCCTGCTCGATAAAGGTGTAGAAGGACTCCTCGGCAGGAAAGTCGCCTGCATTGCCTGGTATAGCCGCCCAGAACAAGGTAGGTGTATCCACCGTATTGTGTCGGGGCTTGGCCTCCATCAAGGCGAGCTGACTGCCTACGTCGTTCTTCACACGCTTCAGGCGTTCCCTGTCGTCGCTCCATGCGAAGACATTGCAGTGGGCACGGATAGCCGTCAGCCCCTGGCTGTGTGCCTCGTTCAGGTACTCCTCAATCCACTCGCGGTTAATCTGGTTAGAGCGACTGTAGCGTGATAGCGAGTGCATATTGCGTGCTGTCTGCTCGAACTTACGCAGCATCTCCGCAGAGTCATCGATGAAGAGGTACTGGTTCATGATGTGGTTGCAGGTGAGCAACACTCCGATAGGTGCGGCAAACGAGAGGCGGCAATCGCTACGGTCTGTCGAGAGACGCTCGTAACGGCTGTCGGTAGCCACGCTTGTCGGCAGGTCTTCGGGATCGGAGAGCGTGTGCAGGCAGAGGTAGTTATCACCAATCTTCATCTCGCCAGTTCCGAGGGTGATGTCCTGCAAGCAGGTGGTGTCCTCCTGCGAGAGCGAGAAATACTTCTCGATGATACCCGCAGTTGACTCCGTGCCTGTAATCTCATCGCCCGTAAGACGGGTGAGCGTGATGAATCCGCTGTCGTTGATGATACGCTCGAACTGCTCGCAGCACTCCAAGAATCTGCTTACCGCCTCCTTGTCCTGCATCTCCTTCGGAATGATGAAGCCACGGGTAAGGGCATTGAAACTGCTGGTCGTGCGGCTATGCTCCTTGGTGGTCTTAGTAAGGAACAGATAACAAGTATGCTTCAGGTAAGGACGCTCGTTGAAGTGTCGCTCGAAAGAACGGCTGAGGAAACTGAGGTCTTCCTTCTGAAGCTCCGGTGTGTAGCTCTCCTCAATGAAAAAGTCCTGCTTATGCACGATACTGTAGTTCGGCAAGACCTTGACCGCCTTGGCCCACGCCGAGTGTATCGCCTCATACTCCGCCTGTGTGACGGTGAAGAGTTCGGGAAGCTCCACGCGATAGCAGACCGTGATGTCGGCATCCTTGCTGATGATGCAGTCGTGCTCAACCGACAGAATCGGGAACTTGCTTTCGAGGGTAGCTGCTTTCATTACATTTCTCATGACTTTCTGTTTTTGAGGTTAGGAATAATCAATCGCAAGAATCGCTTGCGGCTGATGATGTAGCGGGGATGGTTCCGTGCAGCCTGCATCTTCATCAAGCCCCACTCGCCATACTTGGCATTCAGGTGGAAGGTCGCCCAGACAAGTACCGAAGCGGAGATGACTCCGAGTGTGATACATATCCATTGATTCACGCCTGCCATATACAGCACCATAAAGGCTATGAGCACAGCAAGCAGACCGCCGGCGAAGATGAAGAGGTATTGGCTGCGTAGCCCCTTGAACTCGGGGCTACGACCAATCCCTTTGTTGATTTGATAGACCGCCATATTAGAGGAAGAATGAACGTAAGATGGTGGCGGCTACAATGAGGAAGATACAGGCGCCGAACCAAGAGGCTGCGGTCTTAGAGGTGTCAGGGTCGCCAGAAGAGAACTTCGAATAGACCTTCACGCCGCCGATAAGACCGACTACGGCTCCCACTGCGTAAATCAACTTGGTACCGGGGTCGAAATACGATGTTACCATGTTGGTAGCCTCGGTGATACCTGCGATACCGTTACCCTGTGCGTAAGCACCTACTGTTGCGAGCATAAATGCTGCTGCGAATAATACTTTTTTCTTCATACGTCGAAATGTTTTTTAGTTATACAAAAAGTGATTTCGACTGCGAATATATAGCACTTAATCCATTGATTCTCAAATCGGTCTATGCACGTCATAACGTATCATCAGATGTCATAGCAAGGGTGTTTTGGAGGGGCAAAAAGAGTGTTTGTATGGTACAAACCGTTGCTACTTTTACCGCAGAAACAAAGGACAAGTTGCCACAAAAACAAAGTGCAATACATCGCAAATCCAAAGGATAAAACACCGCAAAAACACATGATATGTTGCGAGATAAAAAAAAGAATTGCTATTTTTGCACAAATTAAAATCAAGTTCTGATATGGATTATTTAAGAAGAATAGCAGACGAGGAACTATCCTTGAGATTAGAGGCTTTTGGTGCAGTGCAAATCAATGGACCAAAATGGTGTGGAAAGACTACAACAGCAGAAAGACAAGCAAAGAGTGTTGTTAAATTGCAGGATCCGGATAAGCGAGCAGGCTATTTAGCTACAATCAGGACAAAACCGTCTATACTTTTGAAAGGTGAAACACCAAGACTTATTGATGAATGGCAAGATGCTCCAATACTTTGGGATGCTGTAAGAACAACAGTTGACCAAAGGAAACTTAAAGGTCAGTTTATTCTTACCGGTTCTACCGTTATAAAGAAAAAGAACGAAAAGGATACACCAGAAGAGGAAAGAAGAATGCATACAGGAACCGGTAGAATTTCCACAATGACAATGTATCCAATGAGTCTGTATGAGTCAACAGAATCTTCAGGTGAGATATCTTTTCTTGAGTTGTTTGATAATAAAGATTTAGATATTGACGGTGTTACATCCAAACTTTCTATTGAAGAACTGATTATGGTGGCTTGTAGAGGTGGTTGGCCTGATTCCTTGAGTGTAACAAGTGATAAAGCCAAACTGCTTATAGCAAAAGACTATCTAAACAAGGTTTGTAATGAGGACATCTCTAGTATAGACGATGTACAACGTAACCCAGAGTTAGCTAGACTGATATTACGTTCTTATGCTCGAAATCTATGCACTTGGGCAAAGAAATCTGCAATGTTGGAAGATGTAAAAGCGGAAATGGAAACAACAGCGCAATCCACTTTCGATGAGTATGTTGATGCATTAAAGCGTTTATTCGTAATAGAAGATATTGAAGCCTGGTGTCCTGCTATTCGTTCTGCATCTGCAATAAGATCAAGTAAAAAAAGATGCTTTATAGATCCGTCTATTGCCGTTGCAGCTATGGGTGCATCTCCTAAAACTCTTGAATTGGACTTAAAGACATTTGGATTCGTATTTGAGTGTATGTGTATTCGCGACTTAAAGGTCTATTCTCAATCTATGGGAGGTAAAGTGTCTTATTACCATGATAGGTATGGACTTGAAGCAGATATAGTTTTACATCTTGATGATCAGCGATATGCACTGATTGAATGTAAACTTGGCAGTAGAGACATTGATGAAGGTGCAACGCATTTGCTTGAGATGCAAAAATTAATTCGTGAGAAGAATGAAACAGAGAAACAAATGCCTCTTCGAGAACCAGACCTCCTCATTGTATTGACTGGTGGTGAAATTGCCTATACTCGCGAAGATGGTGTTAAGGTAATTCCTCTTGGCTGTCTTAAGGATTAAGGTAATTAGCCCATAAACATTCACAATCAGCTTGTAATAATCTAAATATAGCAAGGCAAGAATCATAATGCACGAGGCATTACGATACTTGCCTTACTCGTTAATTGGTATAGCGGAAACCATATAAAAACGCTGGCACCACGATTCACATCGTAGTGCCAGCAATGAAGAAAAAGAAAAAAGAAACAAAAAGTAACAACAAACCAAATCGCATATTATGGAGAGTTAGGGTTTAGACATACTTTTTGATATTAAAATCCTTGACTTTTCGTTCACGTCTTTTGGATTCGGGCAGAGGTTTTCCGAACTCATCCAAATAGTCGTGAAGCAATCTGTCAATCTTCTGTTGATCCGCAATCTCATTCTCGATAAGTCGCAGAAGTTCTGTACTCGGCAACTTATGAAATATCGTTTGTGCGGCACGGATGCCATTCTCCTCGGAGTGTTCATCTGAGTTTAACACATCAATCATGTTGTTCATCTCCTCATAAGTCATCGAGGTGTCAAAGTCCGGATCGGGAACAATGCCATCAGGTTCCATTAACTCTCGCTTATCCTCTTCTGTCAAACCCTTTTGTAGTACGAAATTGTCCTCCACATCATCAGGATTGATATCCTTATCCACTGGCAGTTCAACTTCCTTCAACGGTATAGAACGAGTCGGAATCTTTCGGTCAGCCTCAATATCGCTATAATAGATGATATTGGACTTTCCCATTACCTCATTAGGGTCATCATCAACAGGCGGACTCTCTTCTACCTTTTGAGGAGTCTCTTCTTGGATTGGCTTTGGCTTTTCCGTAGGCAAATCCTTACCGTAGATTTTCTTACGCCTTTCACGCTTTGCCTTTTCTGCCATACGCTTTTTGCGGTACTTCCACAATCTGACACGTGCTATGCGTGCCCAATTATGCAGTTTATCCCACAATCCGTAAATCTTACGGCAGAACAAGAACACCCACAGATGATAGAATACAAACAAGGCACATACGACCTTCACTACGAAATATATCTTTGCCTCCATATTTACATGATTTTAGAGATTTTATCATTGTACATCTTAATAATCTCTGGTTTGTGTCTCTCCAAGTGGTCTGCAACAATATTGCTGACAAAACCTGATATAGAAGCATCAGGAGCAATTACTACTGGTGCGATAAAAATCGCGTTAGTTTAGAAATCATCAAATAAAGAG
>CAJURV010000005.1 GCA_910588925.1 uncultured Rikenellaceae bacterium | reverse complement strand
ACGACCGCGATCGACGATTTTTGAGGTCTAAAAAACTTCGGCGCCCTGCGGTCTGTGGTTGTGTGCGTGGGCTAGCATGCCTGCGACTTGCGGTTAATGCGCATGTCTTCGGGTGTGGAGTGATGGTATTTGCTCGCCGGCGGCTTTCCCAACCTCTGTCCGGTTAATTTGTGGTCGTTATCGCGGAGCGGCACCCCGTGCCGCAGTGATAGGGTTCGGCTAATGTGCATGCCGTTAGAGCGTCTTATAGTATCTTATCGTCTCAGCGGAATTGTGTCCGACTTTTTGCACTTCTAAAGAAGCGCAAGTTTTGTGTTGCGCTCCTGACACGGAGCGAGATAACCTCCGGTTAATGCGCATATCTTCAGAGAAGTTCTATAGTCCCTTTATTGTCTCGCGAACTTGATGAAGTAAGGCTTCAGACATATTCCGTTTTTTCGGGCCTAATGATTCTGGTCTAATGAAGCGAGAACAGTCCACTTAGGTGAAACGAACTAACGTATCCCCACAGTTGAAATAGGGTAGATAAAAAAGGCTCGATTTTTTAAAAATCGAGCCTTTTTTATCTACCCTATTTCAACTGTGGAATATCCGTCGTCTTTTCGCTGTCACCGAGCAGGTGTTCGCTAAAATAGTCGGCCATTCGCCAGAAGAAGTATTCGCCTTTGGTGGTGAAGCTGTGGCGGTCGCCGGGCAGTACCAGCATGTCGAAGCGTTTGTTGTTCTTGATGAGTGCGTCGACCATGCGGTAGGTATTGGCAGGGTGGACGTTGTCGTCGATGTCGCCTGTCACTAGCATGAGGTGTCCTTTGAGGTTGCCGGCCAACTGGGTGTTTTTGGCTATGTCGTAGTTGAATGTGGTGTCGCCTTTTTCGGATATCACCTCCTCTACACCGTGGTGTTTTTCGCTCCACCAGCGGTTGTATATGTTGTTTTCGTGGTTACCGGCGCACGATACGGCCGCTTTGAAGAAGTCGGGGTAGGTGAGTATCGCGGCTGTCGACATGAAGCCACCGCCCGAGTGGCCGTGGATTCCCACGCGCGATATGTCCATGTAGGGACGGCGCACGGCGAGCTGTTCGGCCACGTATTTCTTGTCGGCCAGTCCGTAGTCGCGCAGGTTTCCGTAGCCGTAGGTGTGATACCACTTGGAGCGGTTGGGGTGGCCGCCGCGGTTACCCACGGTCACCACTATGAATCCTAACTGGGCCAGACGCTCGGTGCGGTTCATGCTCTTGCTGAACGAGTAGTTGACTGCTTCGGTCTGTGGGCCGGGATATACGTACTCTATTATGGGGTATAGCTTGGTGGAGTCGAAGTCGAAAGGCTTGTATATGACGCCGTACAGGTCGGTTATGCCGTCCGCCGCCTTGGCCGTGAATATCTCGGGGAACTTGTAGCCGGCCTCGAAAAGCAGATGCAGGTCGGTCTCCTCGAGGGTCATGAGCAGCTTGCCGTTGGCGTCGTAGAGTGCCGATACCGGTGCTGTGTCGACGCGTGAGTAGTTGTCTACGAAGTAGCGGCAGTTGTCGGCAAGGTCGCCGGTGTGGTTGAAGTTGTCCTTGTCGAGACGACGCAGACCGGTGCCGTCGAGTCCTATGCGGTAGAGGTGCATGTAGTAGGGGTGCTCGCTCTGTTCCTTACCGCACGCCGTGAAGAACAGTGTGCGCGAAGCCTCGTCTACGCCGGTGATGCCCTCGCAGTGGAACGGTCCCTCGGTCAGACGGCGTACGAGCTTGCCGTCGGGAGCGTAGAGATAGAGATGTCCCCATCCGTCGCGCTCGCTCCATAGCACGAACTCACCCGATTTGAGCAACCGCGGCGTGCGTGTCTCGAGCGATTTGTTGAGCCGCTCCTCTACCAAGGCGCGTGCCTTGAGCGAGTCGGCGTCTATGTCTACACGGCATATGTCTATGCGTTTGAGATCGCGGCTTGTGCGCGTCAGGAGGAAATAGTCGTTGTCGCCGAGCCATACAGAAGGTATGCGGTCGGAGTTGTCGTATTCGCTTTTATCTATAGGACGTCTGTGTATCGATAAGGTCTGGTCCTTGAAGGCGTATGTGTCGATGTGACGGTGGGTCCAGTCGGCGGTGTCGAACAGGAATGCCTGATATTGCGGCGCCTCTTTTTCGCCGGCCATGTGATACTTGTAAGACTGGAGCGTGGGGCGCGGCTGGTCTATGGAGTTGATCACCCATAACGACTCCACCTTGCGCTGGTCCGCGCGGGTTACGGCGAAATGACGCGAGTCGGGCGACCATATTATATATGCCGGAAGACGTTGGTCGAGCTTCTCTGCGCGGCTCTTTTCGGTGTTGTTGTCGGTAGAGCCGCCCCACGGGTAGAACTCTTCGCCGTCGTCTGTTATGCGGTGTTCCACTATTGTGCTGTCCTTGTCGTTCTTCAACGCCTTTTCGAAGTTTTCGCGGTCCATCCACCATAGGTCGTAACGGCGCGCGAATACGATCTTTTCGCCGTCGGGAGATACCGATGCCCAACGTGGATATTTTACCGGATTGGGCGATGCGTTAAGCTCCGTGACGTTGCCGCTGGCTATGTCGCAATTCATGTAAACGACCTTGTTGCGTTTGGCTTTTTTGCCTTTCTTGTCGGTGTAATCCTCTTTTAAGGAGGTGGTTACCTGAAATGTGAAGCTCTTTTCGTCAGGAGCGAAACGTATGGAGTCGATGGGCAGGTGTTTGGCATCGAACGGGTCTTTGGTTATCAGTGTCACCTGCGAGGCCATGCGGTCGCGGTCGAAGAGGGGGCGACGGGTGGCTGATGCGGCGTCTACTATATAGTAAAACCGGCCGTCGGGTGTGTCGTAGCTGTACCAGAACTTATTCCCGCTCTTGAGGTAATGCGGGTTGACGGCGGTTGAGAATACCATTTTGTTCACATTGTCCGGCGAGAAACGCTCGGCCATGACGTAATCGGGTTTCGTGACCGGAGTCCGCTGGGCCGACAGCCCCATTGCGCCGCTCACGAGAGCCAGTGTCAATAACAGTTTTTTCATTAAGTATAGTTGTTTCATTAAACGAATTTCAAATCGTGTCGTCTCGCCTTTTGCCATCACAACAGCCCCAGTTCATATAACTCTATGAGCTGTTCGAGCAAGGCGTCGTCGCCCTGCGGGTCGTATTCAGCCTTGAGGTCGCCGCCGAACATGCGCGCTATTCCCTGCCAGAAGAATGCCGAGAAGCGTCCGCGGAACTCCTGTACCAATGCGTACGAGCTTCGTCCCGTCTGACGGTCTATCAGTTTCACCAATACCATCCCCTGATACATCGACATTTTTCTGAGTATCGGGGTGTATTTGGTCTTTATGTCGCGTTCTATGCTTTTCACATAGGCTTCCCGCTCCTTTTTGGTGGGGAGCGTAGGAAGAACGGTCTCCATTTCGGCGAGCAGCTCCCGCGCCTCTTGGGCCATAGGGTAGACGAGCCGCACGGCACGCACCAACCTTTCGTATTTGCGTAGACTGACGCGCCTGCGGTAACGCGACGAATAGACCGGTATCCGGGCCAGCCTGAACGAGGGCAATGTGTCGCCGTCTATGACCTGACTGCCGTAGAGCGGCGGTATCACTATCCTCGCTTGCGCCTTGCAGTCGTCACATACGAAAGCCGTCATGGCCGCAAGCAACATTATGACGCATATCGGCCTCATTCCGCTTTAAGTGTTTTAACTTACAAATGTCCTGTGGCGACATCCATACTGCAAAAATAATATTATCTTTGCATAATCATTACTGAAAGTCCATATTTTTTTATGAATCATAATATAGCCTCGCTTTGTGTGGTTAAAGACGACTGCGGCGGTTGCCACCGCTGTATAGGCAGTTGCAGGGTCAAGGCGATGCGATATGCCGACGGTGCGGCTTCCATCGTTCCCGACAGGTGTATAGATTGCGGCGCCTGTTACGTCGCGTGTCCGTCGTCCATAGGCTTCACGGAAGACTATCTCTCGCGGGCGCGTTCGCTGATGGGGACCGGTCGCACGGTGGTGGCGTCGCTCTCGCCCGAGTGGATGGCCTTTTACAGAGACATATCTCCATGCCGTATGATAGAGGCGCTCAAGTTGTTGGGCTTCACTCACGTGAGCGAAACGGCATTGGGGGCGGAGTGCATGTCGGGCGCATACTACGATGCGATACGTAAGAGCGGCTTGCCTGTTATATCGTCTTTCTGTCCTGCCGCCAACGCTCTGATAACCAAATATTATCCGTCGTATGTCGATAATCTCGCGGCGGTAGCGTCCCCGGCCGTGTTGCATGCCCGCATGTTGCGCCGCATATACGGCCCGGACACTGCGGTAGTGGCCATAGGGGCATGTATCGCATTGAAAGGGGCGGCTTCGCGCGGCGAGGGTGTCATCGACGCCGCCGTTACGTTCGACGAGCTCGACGAATGGATGCGCATGGAGAGTGTCGGTTTCGACCTGTTGCCCGGTAACGACAGCTACCGTTTCGAGCCGTTCGAGGCACGTACGGGGCTCGATTACGTATTGCCCGGACGTTTCATGGACGCTCACGGTTCTGTGATACCCGGTTTGGAGACATGTTCCGTTTCTGGTGTCGATAACATAATCAAACTCTTGGAGGCCCATCGCGACGGCATAACCGGCCATCCGCTCTATATAGAGTTATATGCTTGTGAGGGCGGATGCGTTCACGGTCCGGGGCGTCTGGAACATGCCGGATATATCGACGGCGAGCTGGCGTTGAGGCGTTGTGCTTCCGAGCGGAGCCGCCGTCCGGGTAACGATCTGCCTCTTATCGTCACTTCTGCGTATCACGAGTCGGACCCGGTGGTGTGTCAGGTGAGCGAACGCGAGATAGCCGAAGTGCTCGGCGATATGGGCATGGGCTCTTACGGCGAGGCTATAGACTGCGGAGCCTGCGGTTACGGCAGTTGTCGCGATTTCGCCCGTGCCGTGGCTATGGGCGATGCCGTGCGTGACATGTGCTCGCGTTATCTGCGTAAAATGTCTCAGGACAGGTTTACCGCTCTTTTGGGCCATATCCCTTACGGTGTGTTTGTTGCCGATAGGTCTCTGTCTATAGTGGAGGCCAACGAGGCTTTCGTGCAGATGATGGGGGCCGAGGCCCAGACGGCGTATAAGTCGTCGAGCGGTTTGGCCGGCGTAGGTCTGGGCACTGTAACGCCGTTTTCCGATATTGTCGCCGGCATGTTCCGTAGCTCGGAAGATTCGTTGGAGCGCGACATACAGGTGAAGGAACGCATGTTGGCGCTGACGTTGTTCCGTTTGCCGGGCGATACCATATGCGGCATAGTGCGTAATCTTTTCCTCTCGAGCGTAGGAAGCGACGAGATAGTCTCACGCTCTAAAGCGGTGATAAACGATAATCTCGAGACGGTGCAGAAGATAGCCTATCTGTTGGGGCAGACGGCATCGCGTACGGAGGCCGTGCTCAATTCCATAATAGAGTCTCAAACACCGGAGCATGATTGATAACGATGATTTTTTCGTAGAGGTCGACAGTTGTCAGCTATGCGAGGCCGGACAGAACGTGTCGGGCGACGTGTGTCTGCATCACAAGACCGACGACCGCATCATAACAGTGCTTAGCGACGGCGCCGGAAGCGGTGTCGGGGCGAGCGTGGTGGCTTCGGTGATAGCCTCCATGGTGATAAGCTACGCCCGTCTGGACGAGGATATGATGCGTGCGGCACGCACCGTCATAGGCACTTTCGCTCGCGGCGATCGTCTCTCCGACCTGCGGCAGGCCACATTCACCATCGTCAACATCACCCCTTACGACGGAGTGGTGCGTATAGTGGAGTTCGAGAATCCGCGTGTGGTGGTTATGCGCGGCGACCATATTCTCGATCTCACGCGGTGCCGTCAGCCGGTCGATTGCCCCGACGGAAGCACTATAGATATATTTCTTACGCGGTTCACGGCCGGTGTGGAGGACCGTATCGTGGCCTATACCGACGGCGTTATACAGTCCGGGGCAGGGTCGCGGCGTATGCCGGACGGATGGGGCGACGGAGGTGTGGCCGGTATGCTCGCTCAAAGCGTCGCCGCCGACCCCGGCATATCGGCCGGAGAGCTGGCGCGCCGGGTGGTGTCGCATGCCGAGATGAACGACCTGTTCGTAGTCAAGAACGATATGAGCTGTACGGTAGTCTATTTCAGGCGTCCTCGTAAAGTGCTGGTGGTGACCGGCCCTCCGTTCGACGGCGACAAGGACGCCATGCTGGCAGAGAGGGTGCGGTCGTTCGACGGAAAGGTCATAGTGAGCGGCGGTACCACGGCGCAGATATTGTCACGCGAGCTGGGACGCGAGGTGTCGCAGGTGTTGAGGCGCGATCCGTCGGGGTTGCCTCCCGAGTCGTCGATGGAGGGGTGCGCTCTCGTGACCGAGGGTGTGCTCACTTTGGGGCGTGTGAAAGGGTTGCTCGATACGATGAAAAGCTCGCGTGTAGAACCCAAAGGCATAGACTCGCGTTATGTGGCCCTCTTGCTCGACGGCGACCAGATCGAGTTCATAGTTGGCACGCGCGTCAACACTCAGCACCACGATCCGAACCTCCCTGTGGAGATAGAGCTTAGACGCGGGGTGGTCAGAGACATAGCCCGCACTCTCGAGACCAAATTCATGAAGAGGGTGTCGATAAGTTACATATAATTGCGTATGTTTAAATAAAGTATTAAATTTGCGCGTATGTGTAACGCCGTATGCAGTACTATACTGTACGCAAGGCTTTCATACCGGGCCTGTTCGCTTGGTTAAACGGTTGGCGACGGCTATTTTAAAATAAACACCGATGGAAAAGAAACTGGTTGTAAAAATTTGTACCGGGACCTTATGTTACGTTATGGGCGGTGCCGAGTTGCAGGTGATAGACGAGTATCTGCCCGAAGAGCTTCTTGACAAACTGGATATAAAAGGCGCTCCTTGTCTGGACCATTGTAACAAGTGCGACGGCCCCAAAGCTCCGTTCGTGGAGGTTGGCGACAAGGTTGTCAGCGAAGCTACCGTGGAGAAGGTGGTAGCGGCCATAAAAGAGGCCCTGGCATAAAGGCGTTCCGTAGCGGTACCTAAGCGTCGTCGACGCATTTTTACGAGGCGGTTTTTCCCGTTTCGGGTCTCTTGGGCTTCGGGGGTGACGCGGTTTTTCTTATTACGGATTTTAAATATTACGATCTTTTACGGGATTAAAACAGGATATTCAAAGTAATACCGAATATCCTGTTTTTACATATTTATAATTAAGGCCCGCCGGATATATAAATTCCGGCGGGCCTTGTATCTGTCTCTTAAAAACGATTTAGTCCAATATCTCCGATACGGCGGTGTAGAATCCGGGCTCTTCGCCTACCGTCACCGAGAGTATCGTACCTTCGGGGTCTATGACTATCTTGGTGGGAAAGCCCTCTACGGCATACAATACCGATATGTCGTTGTCATCCTCGTTTATCAGATTGGTCCACTTCAGATCGTGTTCCTCTACCGCCTTGCGCAAAGCCTCGGGTGTGTCGTGGCACGCTATGCCGACTATCCCCATCTTGTCGTGGTATCTGTCGTACATTTTCTTCATGTCGGGGATGCCTTTTAAACACCATCCGCACCATGTGCCCCAAAAGTCGAGCACTGCGTAACGGCCTTTGAACTCCGAGAGCGATCTTTTTCGTCCGTTTATGTCAGTGAGAGTGAAGTCGGGAGCAGGATTGCCTGCGGTTATAGCCTCTTTGTTACGTTTTACTGCGATGTATTTCTCGGCTTTTCCCATTTTAGCCTCTATTCTGTCTTTGAACAATCCGGACAGTACCTCCGGGCTCAGTTTGTCGGCATACGTTGCCATATCTTCGTAGTCGAGAGAGCATAGGTATCGGCCCGAGAGTTGCGCTGAAGGGTGGGCTTCGATAAACTCTTTCCTCATATTGTCTCTTTTGACGTATAGCGAGTTGCGTGCTTCGAATGCCTTGACGAGCGAAGAGTCGGGTATGTCGGTGGTCTCTATTATTTTGTTGAGACTGTCGCCTGTATTCAGTAGCGGCAACATCCTGATGTGTTCCGATGCCATGTGCGATTGCAGCTCCACCCCGTCTGAGGTGTAGATTACGCCCTTGTCGGTCCGCTCTCCGCTTATCTTCTCGAATGTGCCGGGGAGTATTATGGTGCGCACGGAATAGGATTCGGGTATGGCAGGCGAGATTTGCGGACGGTAGATGCAATCGGAGGCGGCGCATAACACGACTTCGGTAGTGTCGTTTTCGGTAGTCATGAGTGTTATTACGCCTCTTTCGGCCTTGAGCGTATCCGTCTTCTCTACGTCGTCGCCCCATCGGTATGAGACCATATATACCGTGTCGTCGCCCCATCCGTCCATCGTTATCTCTACTCCCGTTTTGCCGTTACGGCACGACAGGAGCCCGGTGCATAAGAATACTATGGCGGTAATGCGTATGATATTTCTCATTAAGATATGAATTTCGGTGATAAATCTCTCAAAGATAGTTAAAATTATCGAATTTTGTATTTATTCCGTATATTTGTAATATGGCAGAGTTATTGTGGTATCTACGTTAGTTTTATCGCTTTAGTTCTGTCGGGAGCGATGTAATTATTTTTGAAAAACATAAATTGAATTTCCCCATGAAAACATTTTTCAAAGAGTTCAAGAGTTTCGCCATGCGCGGAAACGTTGTCGATATGGCTGTCGGTATCATCATCGGCGGTGCTTTCGGTAAGATCGTGTCGTCGGTGGTGGCTGACTTGTTCATGCCGGTGCTCGGTCTGTTCGTGGGCGGCGTTAATTTTTCCGATCTGTCGCTCACGCTTAAGAAAGCGGTGGTGGAGAACGGTCAGGAGATAGAGCCGGCCGTGGTGCTCGCTTACGGTAATTTCGTGCAGGTGGTGTTCGATTTTGTCATTATCGCTTTCTGTATATTCCTGCTTATAAAGGCGATAAACAAGCTCGTGCCCAAGAAAGAAGAGGAGGCTCCGGCGTCGGATCCCGCTCCGGCTCCCGACATCGTATTGCTTCAGGAGATACGTGATCTTCTTAAAGAGCAGAACGCTAAAAAGACCGAATAACATGTGTTGTTCGCAGATAGGGGGGCTTCGGCCCCCTTTTTTATTTGCATGCCTCTAAAGCCGCTTCAAAAGGAGTCCGTATCCCGATAGGTATAACTACCTATCCGAAAATAGGTAATTCAGGCCCCGGAAAGATGAAATAAAAAGTCTATTTTTGTAAGATAATTCCGATGCGATGGGAAAATATCTCGATCTGTTGAAAGAGGACATAAGATTCACCGAGGGTCTGACCGCCTGTATGAATTGCGGCATGTGTACCGCCGTGTGTCCGTCGGCCGGGTTTTACGACTACGACCCGCGTCAGATAATGGATACGGTGCAGAACGGTAGCGATAGGGCTATAGAGGAGTTGCTCTCGGGCGAGCAGATATGGTATTGCGGCGAGTGCATGTCGTGTCGCCCGCGTTGTCCGCGAGCCAACACTCCCGGTTATGTCATACAGGCATTGCGCACCCTGTCGCAGAAGACGGGGATGTTTGTCAGAAGCGAGAAGGGACGCCAGCAGTTGGCTCTCAAACGCACTATAGGGCAGAACATTCTCGATTTGGGCTATTGCATCCATCCCACGCGCATAGATCCTGAGCTGCATCCCGAGCAGGGCCCTGTGTGGCGGTGGGTCTACGACAATGTAAAGGATGTGTTCGACCGTTTCGATATGGGTTACGATACCGACGGCTCCGGGGCAATGCGCCGCATCGACGAGGAGTCGCTCGACGAGATAAGGCGTATATTCGACCGCACGGGAGGTACGGCATTTTTTGAACGGATAGAGGAGTGTTCCGCCGAGGAGGCGGCCCGTCGCGGTATGGCAGAGGAGGTCGACGGTAAGCCCAGAGCCACGGACGAGTATTTGAACGAGGTCTACACCGTAGATAGCGGCGGACATACGCTGTAAAAACGATTGCAAGATGAAAAGATACACATGGGACCGGTACCAGAAGACCATACCGGACGACCGTTTCTACTATGCCCGCAGTTGCATACGTCAGAATTTCTTCCCCGGTTCGGAGGCTGTGTTCCTCAAGATATTGCGTGACGATCTGGGGGTGGACGTGTTCGACGATGCCAAGCACACCAGTTGCACCGGCATAGGGTACCACTCCGACATAGTCCCCCTTGAGACCATTATGACGGTGGTGGCCCGTCAGTTCGCGCTTATGACCGAAGCCGGGTACGAGAATATGGTGTCGTCGTGCATCACATCTTTCGGTCTCTATACCGAGATACTGACCATGTGGGAGCATCATCCCGAGTTGGAAGAGCAGGCGCGTGCCGATCTCAAGGCTGCTACGGGTAGGGATTTCGTCAAGCCCAAGTGCGTGGTACACAGCTCCGATCTCATATTTCATTTTCGGGAACGCATAGCCGGGAAAGCCAAGGTGAGGCTCGTAGATCCGGTGAGCGGACGCCCTCTGAAGGTGGTGGACCACATAGGTTGCCACTATGCCAAGATATTCCCTACGGCTGGCATCGGAGGCTCCGAGTTTCCTTACGTGCTCGCGGGCATGGTCGAGAGCTGGGGAGGCGAGACCGTCGACTATCCCGAACGCCGCCACTGTTGCGGTTTCGGCTTCCGTAACTATCTTGTGCGGGCCAACAGGGGCGTGTCGGTGGCTAACTCGCGTCAGAAGCTCGAGTCGATGGCTCCCTATAAGCCGGATTTCATCGTGGCCAACTGTCCCGGTTGCACCATGTTCCTCGACAAGTGGCAATACGCCATTGCCGAGTTGGAGGGCACTACCTACGGCGCTGACGGCCATGGCATACCGGTATTGAGTTACGAGGAGATGGCCGGGCTGGTTTTAGGTTACGACCCGTGGGATCTGGGGATGCAGATGCATCAGGTGTCGGTGGAGCCGCTTTTGAATAAGCTGGAGATAGAGTACGACGAATCGCACAAGTTTTTGGGTAACAACGGTAAGTATATATCGCATCCCGCCCATTGCGGGTTATAATAAATTGTATTATGGCGGCAAAACGCGTAATAGTCATAGGTGGCGGAGTGGCAGGCATGCAGGCGGCCATCGCCTTGAAAAACCAAGGTGTGACCCCCATGCTCATAGAGCGTGACATAACTTTGGGCGGTAAGCTGTGCCGGTGGGACAGGCTTTTCCCTTCGGCTACACGTGCCTGTGAGGTCACGGCCCCGCTCGTGGAGGCTATATCCGAGACGGGCATAAGGACAGTGCTTTGCGGCGAGGTGTCGGAGATCTCCGGCGACGATAGCCGTGTGGAGGTGATGCTCACGGACGGAAGCAGTTACGAGGCCGAAGCGGTGATAATAGCCACTGGTTTCGACCTTTTCGATGCCTCGCTCAAGGAGGAGTACGGCTATGGCATATATCCCAACGTGATAACATCGGTAGACCTCGAGGAGATGTTCAAGGCCGGGGCCGTGGTCCGTGCCGACGGTTCCGAGCCGCGCTCGGTAGCCATATTGCATTGCGTGGGTTCGCGCGACCGTCAGGCCGGATGCGGGCATTGTTCGCGCGTGTGCTGTATAACCGGCGTAAAGCAGGCCATGGAGATAAGGCAGCTCTATCCGGATTGTACGGTATATAACTTCTATATGGATATGAGGATGTTCGGTTCCGGTTATGAGGAGCTTTACAGGGAGGCGCAAGAGAGATACCGCATAAATTTCATACGCGGACGCATATCCGAGTGTAGCGGTACTATAGATTCGCGTGTGCTCGTCAAGGCCGAAGATACGTTGGCGGGGCGTCCGCTAAGGCTTACCGTCGATATGACGGTGCTGTTGGTAGGCAAACAGGCTCCCGCCTCCAATGCCAAGTTCGCCTCCGAGCTGGGTATAGCCACCTCGCAGGACGGTTTTTTCAAAGGGGCGGATTGTTTCGACGGAGCCACCGTCACTTCGCGGCGCAACGTATTCGTTGCCGGTACGGCCACGGGGCCCAAGAATGTGGGCGAGAGTATGAACGAAGCTGTGGCTGCGGCCGTTAAAGCGGCTGAATATGTCAAGGGGCTGGCGTGATGAAGAAATTCGGTTTTACGATAAATGCCGGTAGGGCCATAGACCTCGATTCGGCCGACACCTCCATAGCCGACGAGGTTATGGCGCGTGTGCCGTCGTGGTCGCTCTGCATAGGTTGCGGGGGGTGTACCGCCACCTGTACGGCCGGCGCTTTTACGGAGTATAACTTTCGCAGGTTGCATCTTTCTGTCAGACGCGGCGAGGTCGTGGGCCTGAGAGGTCGTCTTTCCGCCTGCATGCTGTGCGGCAAGTGCATGTTGCAATGTCCCCGGGGTGTGAATACACGGGGTGTAATAGCGGCGCTCATGGAGCTTTTGCCGCGTGATTAATAGTCGGTGTCATGGTAAACCTCTATTTCGAGCCTTTCATAATACCGTTCATAATAGGAGTGGTGGTGCTCTTCTCCGTAATGTGGACGAAGTTCATATCGTGGATATCGGCGTTGCCGCAGAGCGACAGGCGGTTGATGAGGTCGGGTATATTCTCCGTAGCTACCGTCGGCGCCTTGTGGGAGGCTTTCAGGGAGTGCCTGTTGCACCTTAAGATAGGGCGTGTCAACGGCAGACTGTGGTATATGCACACGTCGCTGGCTTTCGGATGGTTTCTGCTCATAGCGTTCGGAAAGCTGGAGGCTATTCTATATCTCGATACCCCGGTTGTGCCCATATATGTGGATGTCTTCTTCCGCAAATATTTTCCCTTTGCGCATGTGGGTGCCTTCGGGTTCATAATGGACGCACTGTTGCTGTTCGTGCTCTCGGGGTTGGTCGCCGCTGTGGTCAAGAGGTTCCGTCCGTCGGTCTACGGCATGAAACGCACCACCGACCACACTCTCGGCGACAAGCTGGCTCTGTCGGCCCTATGGTGCATATTTCCGCTCAGGTTGCTGGCCGAGAGCTTCAATTCTGCCATATACGACAGCGGTTCGTTTCTGACAGGGTCGCTCGGCGAGCTTTGGGCGTTTATGTTGCCGTCACGCTCCCTGCCCTATGTCAACGAGGTTCTGTGGTGGTGTTATTCGGTGTCGTTGGGTCTCTTTTTCGTCAGCGTGCCCATATCGCGATACCTGCACATATTCGCGGAGATTCCGCTCATATTTCTTCGTAGTTTCAAGGTGAGGGCATCGGTGCGCGCCACCACCTTCACCAAGCTGCAACGGGCCGCATGTTCGCGTTGCGGTATCTGCATTGATCCTTGCCAGCTCTCCGCAACGGGCATCTCCGTCGATACCCAGTCGGTGTATCTTCTTCGCGACGAACGCAGTAAAGGGGCCGCGCTCGCCAAGGCGGACAGTTGCCTGATGTGCGGACGTTGCCAGAGCGTCTGTCCCGTAGGCATAGAGCTGGATGTGATCCGCACGTCTGTGCGGTACGACAGGCGCAAGGATAGCTCCTCTTTCGATTACGGTTATCTCGATACGGTGCATGTACCGTTGGCTACCTCTAAAACGGGCTTCTTCTCGGGGTGCATGGGTCGTCTGACACCGGCGGTGGCCGCGTCCATGCGTTCTATAGCGGATAGGAGCGGCATTGACATATGGTTCGTGGACGAGACGGAGGGGATATGTTGCGGACGCCCCCAACGCATGGCCGGCAACTTAGACGCCGCCGACCGTATGCGGGAACGCAACGAGGAGCTTTTCGTAGAGTCGGGTATTGATACGTTGGTGACTTCGTGTCCTATATGTCTGCGTACTTTCCGTGAAGATTACCACCTCGACGGTATAAGACTCTTGCACCATAGCCAGTTCATAGCCGAGCTTATGAGTCAGGGGTTGCTGACGGCAGAGAGGGGCGGTGCGAGCTTCGCCTATCACGATCCGTGCGAGTTGGGTCGCGGTCTGGGCATTTACGAGGAGCCGCGGGCTGTGCTCGGCACTATAGGCCGTCTGGAAGAGGTCGCGGACAATCGCGACGAAGCGTTATGTTGCGGCGGTTCTCTCGCCCATCTGGGGCTCGACTTAGCGCAACGCGACATGATAGCTTCGGGTGTGTGCGCGAAGTTCGAAGCGACTGGGGCGGATTTTCTGGTGACATCGTGTCCCATGTGCAAGAAGAGTCTTTCGCGGTCGGCTAAAATGAGGGTGGTCGATATCGCGGAGGCGGTCGCGGGGATTATATAGACGGAGTTTGCGCGGTGTGCGCGGCTAACGATGGATAGTTTTTATGCATGGCTCTTTGTCTGTTTTCGCGGGGGCTATATGCGCTTTGTTTTATGTAGCGATGTAATATTTTGAATTTTTCGTCAGATAAGTGAAACAAAAATTACAATATTTCGTATAAAACAATATAGTGTCTGCCCGAACATGATGAAACGTAGTTCGGCATATTGTAAATCGACCCATGAAATTATCGCAGTACAATTACGATCTGGCCCCGGAGATGATCGCCAAATATCCGGCGGATAACAGGGATGAATCGAGGCTTCTGGTCCTCGACCGCAAGAGCGGCAAGATAGAACACAAGATATTCAAAGACATAACGGGATATTTCAAAGACGGCGATGTTTTCGTATATAATAATACGAAAGTTTTTCCGGCCCGTCTTTACGGCAATAAGGAGAAGACCGGTGCCGAGATAGAGATATTCCTGTTGCGCGAGCTCAATGCCGAGCAACGTCTGTGGGATGTGTTGGTCGATCCGGCACGTAAGATACGCATAGGCAATAAATTATATTTCGGCGAAGACGATCAGTTGATAGCCGAGGTCATAGATAACACCACCTCGCGCGGACGTACTCTCCGTTTTCTTTTCGACGGCGACCACGACCAGTTCAAGAAGGCTCTTTTCGGCCTCGGTGAAACCCCTCTGCCCAAATGGATACGTCCCAAGGTGGAGGAGAGCGACGCAGAGCGTTACCAGACGGTATATGCCAAACACGAGGGCGCAGTAGCCGCTCCCACCGCAGGTTTGCATTTCAGCAAACATCTGCTCAAACGTTTGGAGATAAAGGGTATAAGGTCGGCGGAGATAACCTTGCACGTGGGGTTGGGTAATTTCCGTAACATCGACGTGGAGGATCTTACCAAGCATAAGATGGATTCCGAGCAGATCGTTATCGACGATTTGGCCGCCGATACGGTTAACGGAGCCAAAGACAAGGGCAAGCGTGTATGTGCCATAGGCACTACCGTTATGCGTACGATAGAGAGTTCTGTCACTACGCAGGGACGCATCAAACCTTTCTCCGGCTGGACGAACAAGTTCATAATGCCGCCGTACGAGTTTTCCGTAGCCGACGCTATGGTGACTAACTTCCACATGCCGTTGTCTACGCAGCTTATAATGGTGTCGGCTTTCGCGGGATACGACCTGTTGATGGAGACGTATCGTACCGCCATGAAAGAGGGGTATCGTTTCGGTACCTACGGCGACGCTATGTTGATACTGTAAAGGTTTCGCGCTCGCATGGGAGCCTGACGAACGTATCGAAACGAAAACGCCGATAACTTTTCAGGTTATCGGCGTTTTCGTGTGTTTATCCTACACTGCAATGTTGACGGATAGTCTATTGATTCTTATTACCGAAACTTGCCGTGTAGATCGTTTGCGCGGTGTTGGCATTGGTTACGGCAAAGGTGAAAGTACTTGCCCAGACGACATCTTCGAGTGATTTTGTCGCACGTTCGCAAGCCTGTTTTACCTTGGCATCGCACTCCTCTACGGTGCCTTCCAGCACGAAAGGCGTCTTGGTCGCTCCGAACGATTTGTTGAATTCGTTTTTGAAGGCGTCTTCTATCTTATACATCTCGGAAAAGAGCTCGTTACTTCCGCTTAGTTGCTCGAATCCGAAAGTGTAGTACACTTGTTGAACTGCGTTGTTGTCGTCGCTGCAGGATGTCAGAGACATAATTGAAAAGAACGCTACGGACAGCGTTACGGAAATGAGCTTGAAGAGTCGTTTCATTTTTTGATCGGTTGGTTGGTTATTCGAATCGGATGTGCGAAAAATACGACATCAGGTTACGATCTGCTCCCCGGTCTGTAAAATTTGTCGGGATGTATGTCTGTCAGGCGGTTGCGCCACCGGGGCATCAATATTTGTCGGTCTCTTTCTTAATCTCTCCGACACTCTCTTTGCCGCGCGTCATGTTACGCCATACGTACCATATATATGCCACTACCACCGGCACGAGGAACGATACGTAGGTCATTGTACGAAGCGTGAACAGGCTCGACGAAGAGTTGCTTATGGTGAGCGAGCTGTTCATGTCGGACAGAGAGGGGTAGTAGGCCGTGTTGTTGAATCCGGCGCACATCATAAGGGCGGTGACCGTCACTACCACGCCTATGCCGCTGGCCCATATCGCTTTTCGGTTGCGTTTGAGCCCCATGAAAAGCCCTGTGAGCACGGCCGCCAATCCTGCTAGGAGTGTGGCTGCCAACCAAGGAAGCTCTATGAAGTTTAGCAGATGTTTGTGTTCCACATACCATATTCTCTCGGTGAAGGGGTTGGTCTCGTAGCCTCCGCCCGCCATTACGCCTATGAAGAACGTAAGGAAAGATACGAGGAAAAGGGCGGTGGATATGGCGAGCGGACGTTTGGTGCGCTCTATTATCGCTTCGTCGTCCACGGTGGCGTAGAAATAGTGTATGGCTAATGTGCGCGAGAGAAAGAATACCGCCAGCCCGAGAGCCACATTGCGGTAGTCGCATACCGCCTCTAAGCCGCGCCACGGCGACTGCCACTGCGATATGACGTTGGAGCCGCCGATATGCGCTATGTTGTCGCGCAAGACGGTGAATTCGGCGCCTGTGAAGAGTGTGCCTACCGCCGTGCCCAAAAGTATTGTGCCGAAAAGACCGTTGAGAAGCAGGAACGTTTCGTAGGTGCGTTCGCCAAGCAGGTTGGCGGGTTTGGTGCGGTACTCGTATGCCACGGCCTGTATCACGAAGAAAAACAGTATGGCCATCCATACGTAGAATGCCCCGCCGAAAGAGGTGGAATAAAAGAGCGGGAACGAAGCGAAGAATGCTCCGCCGAATGTCACCAACGTGGTGAATGTAAGTTCCCATTTATGGCCGAGTACGTTGATGAGCAATGTTTTGCGGTCTTTGTCGCCGCCGCTCAGGCGTCCTATCAACGTCTGTCCGCCCTGTACGAAAAGCAGAAATACCAATATCCCGCACAGGAGCGATATTATGAACCACCAGTAGTGTTGATATGCTAGATATGTCTCCATCTTTTTGTGTTTAATGTTTTAATACGGATTGTATCGCTTTCCGGATTATAGCCCTCTCTTGTCGGAATCCGAATTTATGTCACCCTGTTACGGAATGTTCGCCGAGGCTATGCCGGTTAGCTGAACGTTGCCTAATCTTCTATGGCTTCGGGGCCGTTCTTTATCTGGCGCGCCATTATGCTTATCTCGGCTATGAGCAACACCGTGAAGAGCACCGCGAATATGAAGAACGTAGCCTTTACGGCTGCGGGGGCGAGCTCGGACACCGATGCCGAGGCCGGCAACATGTCTTGTACAGTCCATGGCTGGCGTCCCACTTCGGATACTATCCAGCCGGCTTGTCCCGCCACGTAGGGCAGGGGCAACGACAGCAACATGAGCCACAAAGCCCAACGCCAGCGGTTTATCATGCCTTTCTTGAGCAGTATGAGCACGCCGGCGAATACTATTACGAACCATACGCCCAACCCGACCATTATGCGGAAGCTGTAAAATACCAGCCCTACGGGAGGGATTATGTCGCTCTCCGATGTGAGATACCCGTATCCGAGGTATCTGAAATAGTCGTCGTAGAACGCCTTGCCTTCAGGAGTGTCGAGGTCGAACAGGGCCACCACCTCGTCGGCGGTTTGCCGGTCGCCCTCGCGCAGAGCCTTGCTGTAGCGTGCTATCTGTGCGATAGCCTCCTTGCCGCGCGCCATCTTCTCTTTGACAGGCATGATGCCGTGTTCGGCGTTGCCGTCTATGAGGTCTTTGAAGCCAGGTACGTATGCGTCGAGGTCGTGGAATGCCAGCATCGACAGCATTTTGTTTACTTTGACCTCGAAGTCGAACACCGGAAGATCGTTATCCGCCCTTTTGTCGGCATTGAGCTTTCCTATCACCGTCAGAGGCACCCCCTCTCCGCCTTCGTAGAGGGCCTCCATTGCCGCGAGTTTGGCGGGTTGGTACTTTGCCGCCTGTACGCCTGAGGTGTCGCCGGTCCATATCACCGCCACTGAGCTTATGAGGCCGAATACGGCGGCTATCTTCATGCTCCTCTTTGCGAACTCCTCGTTTCGGCCCTTGAGCAGGAACCAGGCCGATACCGCTATCACGAAGAGCGAAGCCAACAGGAAGCCCGATGTTATAGTGTGCAGGAATTTGATGACGGCCACGGGAGAGAGCGCCACTGCGAGGAAGTCGACCATTTCGCTACGGGCCGTTTCCACGTTGAACTGTATGCCCACAGGATATTGCATCCAGCTGTTGGCTACCAGTATCCACAATGCCGACAGGTTGGCGCCTATGGCCGTGAGCCATGTAGAGGCCAAATGGAAGCGGGGCGATACGCGTCTCCATCCGAAGAACATCACGGCAACGAAGGTGGCCTCCATGAAGAAAGCCACTATGCCCTCTATCGCCAGCGGCGCCCCGAATATGTCTCCCACGAAATAGGAGTAGTTGGACCAGTTGGTGCCGAACTCGAACTCGAGGATAAGGCCGGTGGCTATGCCTATGGCGAAGTTGACGGCGAAAAGACGCATCCAGAAACGGGTTATGCGTTTCCATTCCGGGTCGAGCCCGCGACGATAGTATATCGTCTCCATGAAGGCGCAAATGAATCCCAGACCCAGCGTAAGCGGGACGAACAGCCAGTGGTACATGGCGGTGAGGGCGAATTGTGCCCGCGACCAGTCGACGAGGTCGGCGATAGTAAAGATTGTCATGTCCTATTTTTAATTATTTAATTATCTTTGACTTCGTCTTAGATACTCCGTCTCAATAAAAGCAAACTTGTTTGCTTTTGTATTCGGCTTATTCGTATCTTTGCATAAGATAAACGATACGGCATCCATGTAATGCGACATATCCGTCATTGCTTCCGGAAATTTCGTCCCTGCAATGCTTAAACGAATTTATCGTTGCCATAGGCCGGTTTATCTTTGTCGGTGGGTAATTTCCGCTTCGGTCCATCTTTCGCCGAGCTGTTCGAGCATATAACCGCTTTTTTGTTCGGGTGTGTCGAACCGCGACATGACGGAGGGGAAGAAGAAAAGTTTGAGTATAGCGAACATGATGAACAGTTTTATAAGGATAACCAGCCACAGTGTTTTGCCGACGGTCATGTCTCTGAAGCCGTCGCGGTAGAAACCGTATATCCTATATATAGTGTTCATACTGTAAGTTATGTTGCGAATATAACTATTATTTTTTAAATGTAACAATATATGGCTGAATATTCCGATACGGAAAAGATCGCCTCTCTCATATCCGCTTCGTCGGATATAATGCTGGTGGGGCATACCAATCCCGACGGCGATTCGGTGGGGTCGCTAATCGCCATGGGATGTTTTCTCGAGGATATGGGGAAGAAGGTCTTGCGTGTAGTTCCCAACGAGTTGCCTCGTCCTTTACGTAATGTCAAGGGCAAGGTGAAGATATACGAGTTCGTGTCGTCGGAGGCCTATGTGCGCGAACGGGCACGCACTTGCGATCTGGTCGTGTGTATGGATTTCAACGACATATCTTCGCGAATAGGTGCCTTGTCGGAGGTGGTTATGGGGTGCGGGTGTCCCCGTGTTCTCATCGATCACCATCTCGAGCCTTCGCTCGCCGATTTCAATGCGGTCATAAGCGATACTTCGGCCTCTTCCACATGCTATCTGGTCTATAAACTCATAACCGACATCGCCGGAGAGGAGGCTATAACGCCGCGTATGGCCTCGGCCGTCTATCTCGGCATGGCTACCGATACAGGCAAGTTCAGTTACGGAGCGCTTACGCCGGATCTGTTCCGGGCCGTGGCCGTTTTGGTGGAGCGCGGCGCAGATATAGTAGCCGTCGATATGGCGGTGTTCAACAGTCAGTCCGAGGGGCGCATGAGGCTCGTGGGGTACGCCCTCAGCGAGAAGATGGTGGTGTTGCACGGTCGCAGGGCCGCCTATATAACGCTCTCTATCGGCGAGCTTAACCGGTTCGGACATAAGAGCGGCGATACCGAAGGGTTGGTCAATATGCCCATGCAGATAGAGGGCATTGATACCTCGGCTCTGTTTATGGAGACGGGCGAGGGCATAAAGATATCGTTGCGCTCTCGCGGGGCCGAGGGGTTGGACGTGAACGCTTTCGCCCGTACCTATTTCACGGGCGGGGGACACCGTAATGCGGCCGGCGCCAAGTCGTTCGTGTCTATGGACGAGACAGTGGCGCGGTTTATAGAGGGGCTCCGTACGGAGGACGAGAAAAGACGCGGACAGGTATGAATATAGATCTGGTAGTGGTGGGACGTACCAATGTTCCGTTCGTGGAGACTGGCATGGAGGAGTATGTCAGGCGGCTTACGCGTTATGTAAGGTTCTCGGTGGTGACCGTTCCCGACATACGTGGCGGCGGCTCTCTCTCCGAGACCGAGCTTCGCCGGCGCGAGGGCGAGGCTTTGGCGGCGGTGTTGGAGCCGTACGACCGCATAGTGTTGCTCGACGAGCACGGAACCGAACGTAGCTCCGAGGAGCTGGCTTCGTGGTTGGAGGAGGCTATGAACAGAAGCGTGCGGCGTCTGGCTTTCGTGGTCGGAGGAGCTTACGGCTTTTCCGATAAGGTGCGCGCTGTTACCGGCGAGAGGTTGTCTATCTCGCGCATGACATTTTCTCATCAGATGATACGGTTGCTCTTCGTGGAACAGCTCTACCGCGCTTTCACCATAATACGCAAAGAGCCGTATCACCACAGATAAACAGTTGCGCCTATGCCGATGATTACACATATAGGATTCCGTAGATACGCGGTGCATGTCGATTCGTTCCTGAAGCGGTGGTGGCTCGTTACGAGCGTGTCGCTGATGTTCGCCTGCATACTTTTCGGCAGATTGTCCGGCAGGCTCTATTACTCCGATTATCATAACGGCATAGAGGCTGCGGTGGCCGTAATGGAGCGTGAGTTCAACACCATATCCGATATATGGCTCGATACTACCGAATGCGAAGACGCCTCGTTCGTATGGCGCGACAGCTCCTTGGTGAGAGGGTTGCGTTCCTATAACAGCGGCGTATTCCTTTTCGAGCGCGATTCGCTGGTGTATTGGAGCAAATCGCCGATGGATACTCCCGCGGAGCTTCTGGCTACCGACACCACACGTCAGTTCGTCTTCCTCGGAAACAAGGTGCTTTTGCCGATGATGCGTCAGGCCGGCGATCGTAAGGCCATATCGCTCATAAATCTATCGTTCTATTCTCCGAGTAAGAATATGGTATCCTCCGCAACGGAGAGCCACCTTCTCGATACAAGGCGTTACGCCATAGTGCCTTACAGCACCAAAGGCTACAACATACACAGTAGCGACGGTTCGCTGCTTTTCGGGATAGAGCCGCGCAAGATAGACCGTAACCTTACGCTGATGGAATATATAGGTCTGTTGGGGTTCTTTATATTCTGTTACGGCATCACGCTTACTGCCATAAGGTTGTCGCGGCGTTTCGATACCATCGCAGTGATACTGATAGCCTCTTTGACGATAGCGGCTTTGCGTTTCTTGGCGGTTTATACCGGGTTTCCGTCGTCGGGGTCGTTTTGGTTCAGTCCCCATTCCGATATGAACAAGTTGTTCGCCACGGAGTCGTTCCACTATTTCACCATAGGCAACGTATTCGTCGATACGTTCCTGTTGCTGATAGTGGCGAGCATGGCGGCGCGTCTCAAGGCGCGTATATCGAGACAGGTGAGGCTTATGGCGCGCAAGTGGAAGATATTGAGCTCTATAGCGTGGCTTCCGGTGTCGTCGTTGTTCCTTATATGGCAGATGTATCTCATATCGCGTTTCATCTATGCCAACTATTACGGGAAAGACCTCATAAACATATTTTCGTTCGATCTTCAGACTTTCGTCATATATCTTATGGTGGTGGCGCAGATCACCATATACATACTGTTCTACTCGCTCACACGTGCGTTGTGCGATAAGAGGATGGTGATATTCTACTCGTGTGCCCGTCCTGCGATAGTCATAACTCTGATGCAGGTATGGCACGAATATTTCTTCGGGCTCGAAAACGTCGCTATCTTTTTCATAGTGTCGCTTGCGGTTACCCAGTTGGCTGGAGCCTTGAGCGGACGTCGCATCCATTTCTCGTGGTATGTGTTGATAATGGCGGGAATGCTCACCTCCATGATATTCCATAACAACCGCAACCATCTCAACGCATTGCAACAGGATGCCGCGGCCCGTCTGGCGGTAGACGAACAGTATGCCAACAACACGCTCTACTCCTTCTTGCTTACCGGCGACACACCTTTGGTGAAAGGCGCCTCGGCATATTCGTTCGTAAAGGTTATGGAGAATCACATAGTGGAGTATAACGGCGAGTACATATACGGCCGTTCAATGGTGGAGAACGAGTCGGGATACGTCAGTCCGTTCTACGAAAGTTCGCATTACAAACACTTCATATACCGCGATCGTAACAACCGCAACACCTTTTCGGTGGTTTCGCGACAGAACGTCACCTTTCTGAACAAACTTACCCTGTTCGTTTACATATTTATAATGCTGTTGGCCGGAGAGACGTTCTTTCTCGGTTTCTCCGTGTATGTTCCTCTCAACAGCTATTTCAAGGCCGGTATATATTCGCGCGTGCGTGTTACCGTCATGGGGGTGATAGTGGCTACAGGAGGTATCATTCTATGGGCGGTGTCGCAGTTCTTCGTCGATAACCAGCGGCTCGATCTGAGCACCAAGATGTTCAATACGTCGTTTTACGTCAACTCCGACTACCGTAACAGCTTCTCGTCGGCCCCCGACTCCGCCGATTACGAGGCGCTCGCCATGTGGGCGGAACAGGGAGAACGTAGGTTTCATGCCAACATAAACGTGTTCGACCGTAACGGCGACCTTATCGCCGCATCGTCGCCATTGGCATTGGAGAACAAGATCGTTCCGCGTAAGATAAATCCCGACATTTTCAATCTCGGCGAGAGGATGAAAACCAAAGTGGTGCACGAGAAGGCCGGTGTGACGGATTATCTGTCGCTGTACACTCTTTTCAGGCACGACGACGGCACGCGTTCATATCTCAACATTGTCTTTCTCGATTCGGACAACAAGCCTACTTCGTTGCCGCTGGTCATCAACATCCTCAACATATTCGTGCTGGCGCTTACGGTGGGGTTGCTCGTTTCGCTATTCCTATACAAACAGATAATGCGTCCGCTTAATCTTATCGGTCAGAGCATACGCGACATACGTTACCGGCGTCGTATAACCGGCTATCGACACAAACACGGTAGCGAACTCGACCTGTTGATAGAGCAATACAACAACACTGTCAGCGATCTGGAGGCCTCTTACGAGGAGTTGGCGCGTCGCGAACGGGAGGGGGCCTGGAAGATATTGGCACAACAGATAGCCCACGAGATAAAGAATCCGCTTACGCCCATCAAGCTCAAGGTGCAGATGCTTCAAAGACGTAAGGCCAAAGGCGATGCCGATTGGGCAGCCGATATCGACGACTCGCTCAAGGCCATAGTGTCGCAGATAGATGTGTTGTCGGGTATCGTTTCGGAGTTTTCCAATTTCGCCAAGATGAACATGAAGCCATTGGAGCGAGTGGATCTGACGCCCCTTATGGCCGACATACTGCATCTGTATCTTACCTATCCGGATGTCACGGTGGTATATCACGACAATGTATCTCCCGAAACCCCGTGGGTGATGCTCGATGCCGGTAACTTCCGCAGCGTGATAGTCAATATTATGGTGAACGCCATATATGCCGTAGGAGGCGTCGACGATCCTACGGTGGAGGTATCCTTCGACAAGGTGGACGGCGGTTACGAGGTGAATGTCAAAGATAACGGTATCGGCATAAAGGACGAGGACAAGGAGATGATATTCAGGCCGTCGTTCACGACCAAGAAGACAGGTAGCGGTATAGGTCTGACCATATCGCGCCAGATAATGAAGAATATGAACGGCGATATCCGGTTTACATCCGTTTACGGCGAGGGTACCACCTTTACCGTGTTCGTGCCGTTCGCCGAGTAGGTGGCTCTTGCAATGCTACACGTCCGGCGTAATTATCGCTGTCCGGTAAAAGTTATGTAGTACGGTCTGTTTCAAACGATAAGTGGAAGCGGGCCTCCGGTGGGCAGAAATTCCCCACCGGAGGTCCGCTTTACGATTTCTTTATCATTACTGTCCGATGATAGTTTATGTCCTATATTAAAATAGAGGGTTTATCTATAATTTATCCATAATTGTGTAGGTGATTAATTTTTTTCGCACAGTAATGATATTTTTTATAATTTTTTCTTTATTGTAAAGAGATGGTTATTAGTTATTTGAGGTGTTTGCGGGTATTGTAAAAATGTCTCTAACGAATAAAAATGAAAAATATTTTCATCCGTTTCGGTTTTTTGGCATTATTGTTGGTGAAGTATGTTTGAAAGAGTAAGAATAAAAACTTTCTAACTTAAAACAGTATTCTATTAACCGTAAATAAAAAAATAGTATGAAGGCAAAAGATATTCATTTGAGAGCATTGGAACCTGAAGATATCGGATTTCTCTATCGTTGGGAAAACGATCCGGAAGTATGGCGAGTAAGCGAGACTACGGCTCCATATTCCAAATATGTCCTCAAACGTTATATCGAGACATCGCATCTTGACATATACGAAACCAAACAACAACGTTTTGTGATCGTTCACTCTCAAACCAATATTCCGGTAGGTGCGATAGACCTCTTCGATTTCGATCCTTTCAACCGCCGTGCGGGCGTAGGCATACTTATCTACGACGAACAGATGCGCGGTAAGGGTTTCGCCGCACAGGCACTCGACAAACTCGTGGAATACGCTTTCGACGTATTGGGTCTGCACCAGCTCTACTGCAACATACCCACCGACAACACCCCCTCTTACGAACTGTTCAGCCGTAGGGGTTTTATACAGGCCGGTATTCGTCGCGACTGGATCAGAGTAGGCGAACAGTGGAAAGACGAACTTACGCTTCAGTTGATAAATAAAAAATAGAGATGATTGATTGTTGAACGACGGGTCGTAGAGATACGATCCGTCATTTTTTTGCTATTTATTAAGAATGCTGGTTATGGGTGAGCCTGAAATTTTTCTGTAATCACAGTTATACGAAGTGCTGGTCGGAGCAAACCGTGATATGGGGAAAATTATATATTGATTTAAAGCGATAAACTAACTGCAATAATAGTTCGGTTGTTTTGGCCAATAGTAGTTCGAGCGAATCGAGTGATGTCAAATACTATCCGATTGGCGAACCCGAAGCGTAGCGCAGGAGGCGGAGGCGAGCGGCCCGCACCTCGCGATGGGTAGAAACTCACCCCTGACGGAGGCCCGCTTTACGATTGGCTTTTATAGTATTTATCGCTTTAAAGTAATATACGCATTTCTTGTACGTCCCTGCTCAGTGCGGTTCCCCGTAGGCTCCGGCCCGCGTTTCGTATAGCTGTGGTTACAGGGGATTAATTGAAAATATAATTTCAGGCTTATCTCGAACTTCTGTATAAATATATAAAACAGCGGGAATTCGGATGGGAGTTTCTGCCAACTGCGAGGTGCGTTTTGTGTGGCCATCGCCCTGTTCTCGGCCGAACAATGCGTACATAAAAATATCCGCGACCTTAATGGTCGCGGATATTTTTACAAATGTGCCGAAGCGCTATTTAGTTATTTACTATTTCGCGGAACAATCTTCTCATGCCGGTTTCCTTTTTGATTATGGCATGCAATTCGTTTATGGCGACGCGTTGTTGCTCCATAGTGTCGCGGTGGCGTATGGTGACGGTGCGGTCTTCGAGGCTCTGGTGATCGACTGTGATGCACAACGGGGTGCCTATGGCGTCGTTGCGGCGGTAGCGTTTGCCGATACTGTCCTTTTCGTCGTAAGAGACGTTGAAGTCGAATTTGAGATCGTCTATTATCTCTTGAGCCATTTCGGGCAGTCCGTCTTTCTTGACGAGGGGCAACACCGCCGCCTTGACCGGGGCTAACGGGGCCGGTATTCGCAATACCACGCGGCTGTCGTTGTCGAGCTGTTCTTCGAGGTACGCGGCAGAGAGCACCTGCAATACCATACGGTCTACCCCTATGGAGGTCTCTATGACGTAGGGAGTGTAGCTTTCGCCCGTCTCCGGGTCGAAGTACTGTATCTTGCGGCCGGAAAATTTGGCGTGGTTGCTCAGGTCGAAATCGGTACGCGAGTGTATGCCCTCGACCTCTTTGAAGCCGAACGGGAAGTCGAACTCTATGTCGGTGGCGGCGTTGGCGTAGTGGGCCAGTTTTTCATGATCGTGGAACCGGTACATCCCTTCGCCGAAACCGAGTGCGCGATGCCAGCGCATGCGATAGCTTTTCCAGTGGTCGAACCATTTCATCTCCTCGCCCGGGCGTACGAAGAACTGCATCTCCATCTGTTCGAACTCGCGCATTCTGAATATGAACTGGCGGGCTACTATCTCGTTTCGGAAAGCCTTGCCTATCTGGGCTATGCCGAAAGGTATCTTCATGCGTCCGCTTTTCTGTACATTGAGGAAGTTGACGAATATGCCCTGCGCCGTCTCCGGGCGTAGATATATTGTGCCGGCTCCGTCGCTGACCGAGCCTATCTTGGTCTCGAACATGAGGTTGAACTGGCGTACGTCGGTCCAGTTTTTGGTGCCAGATACCGGACATACTATCTCGAGATCTTCTATAAGACTTTTGACCGCCGCCAGATCGCCTGCAGTGAGGGCCTCCACCATGCGGGCGTTGGCGCTGTCGCGTTTGGTCTGTATCTCTTTTATCCGTCCGTTGGTCTGACGGAACAGGGGTTCGTCGAAGCTGTCGCCGAAACGTTTACGGGCTTTAGCCACCTCTTTCTCTATCTTTTCGTCTTGTTTGGCGATCCAATCTTCGATGAGAACATCGGCACGGTAGCGTTTTTTCGAATCCTTGTTGTCGATGAGCGGGTCGTTGAATGCGCCTACGTGGCCCGAAGCCTCCCATACGCGAGGGTGCATGAATATGGCGGCGTCTATGCCCACTATGTTGTCGTTAAGACGCACCATAGCTTCCCACCAGTATCTTTTTATATTGTTCTTCAGCTCCACCCCGAGTTGTCCGTAGTCGTAGACGGCGCTAAGACCGTCGTATATCTCGCTCGACGGAAATATGAATCCGTACTCCTTGCAGTGAGCCACCAACTTTTTGAAAAGTTCCTCTTGAGTCATGATTTCTTATATTCTTGCTATTTTCGACGATAAACTTCGCCTCTGTGATATACTGCTTTATTCTTTGCGCAAAGATAACTATCTTTGTGCTAAAATTTAACTTTAGTGGCAAGAATTTTAGCCATAGATTACGGTAAGAAACGTACCGGGATAGCGGTCACCGACCCGTTGCAGATAATAGCCGGAGGGCTTACCACCGTAGAGACACCGCGTCTGCTCGCCTTTATAAAGGAGTATGTGGGCCGGGAGGATGTGGAGGCTATAGTGGTGGGGCTGCCGCGTACCGTAAGAGGCGAATACTCCGAAAGTTTCAAGTATATCGCCCCTTTCGTCGAACGCCTGCGTCGCGAGTTGCCCGATGTGGAGGTGGTTTATCACGACGAACGTTTCACCACCAAGATAGCCATGCAGTCTATGATAGAGGCCGGAGCTACCCGCAGCCAGCGCAACAACAAGTCGGGTGTGGTCGATATGGTAAGCGCGGCGATCATATTGCAGTCTTATATTGATAGTCGCAAAGATGCGGTGGGACGGCAATAATCGGGGTGACGGGCGGTTATTATTATGGCTGGGTGTATTCGATGCGATTTTGTAAATGAAGAGGGGGATGCCCCGCAATAATATAAGGTTTATGATATATCCTATCTATATTTACGGCTCTTCGGTGCTCCGTAAGGTGGCCGAGGAGGTTGCTCCGGACTATCCGGAGCTGAAAGAGTTCGCGTCCGACATGTTCGAAACCATGTACGAGAGCGACGGTGTGGGGCTTGCCGCTCCGCAAATAGGCAAGTCGTTGCGTATGTTCGTTATAGACGCCGACTCTTTCAGTAAGGACTATCCCGAAGGTAAAGGGTTCAAACGCGTGTGTATAAACCCAGAGATACTTGAACGGTCGGACGACACGTGGTTCTTCAACGAAGGGTGCCTGAGCGTTCCCGGGGTACATGAGGACGTGGAGCGTCCGTCTGAGGTGAAGGTGCGTTATTTCGATGAGAATTTCGTTGAGCATATCGAAGATCTCGACGGGATAAACGCTCGTGTATTCCAGCACGAATTCGACCATCTCGACGGAAACGTCTTTACCGACCGTTTGGCCCCCATACGCAAGACGTTGCTCAAAGGCCGCTTGCAGAAGATGTCCAAAGGCAACTATAAGGCCGCCTACCGTTGCAAACAGGTGAAATAATTTTTTTTTTGAATTCGGGTTTTAACGTTAACGGGGTTAGGTGTTCTTCATTATCTCTTTCGTCGTGTTTTCGGCATGAGATTCGGTGCTGCTTAATTCGTCGGCTATTTAGAACAGGTTTGCGGGCTTAATAAAATACCGGCGCGATAAATTCTATGTTTATCGCGCCGGTATTTGAATTGTTAGTCTGTTGCGGATCGACTAATATTCGTCTTCGTTGAAGAAGAAGTCGTCTTTGCTCGGATAGTCGGGCCAGATGTCCTCTATGCTTTCGTATATTTCGCCTTCGTCCTCTATTTCGTTGAGGTTTTCGATAACCTCGAGAGGAGCACCCGAACGTACGGCATAGTCTATTAGTTCATCTTTGGTTGCAGGCCACGGAGCGTCCTCCATCTTAGAGGCCAATTCTAATGTCCAGTACATAGTATGCGGCGTTTATGGTTATGCGGTTTCGTTTTTAACGCCGCAAAATTAATAAAAAACTTTAAATCTTCTAATTACAAGTAATAATTTATCGTAAACTGCGGCTTTTGTTCGTGTAGTCTGATATTGCGTCTGTGCGGTGGTCGGTGTAGGCTGTTTACGGACGGGTGTTCCGGGAGGTTTGCTTTGAAGCGAATTTTCTCGATAGGGGGAATACTATGAAAACGATCGGGGAGATAAGACGCTCACGACAAGCCAGCCGAACGCAGAGAGACGAAATCTCATCCCACTCGGCTTGTAGAGAAGGTATCTATCCTTTTATCCATCCGAGCTCTTCTTGCGATTCCGACGGTAGCGTGTCGATGAATGCCGACACCTCTGTGCCGTATCCGTCACGTTCCAATACGGTGAGCATGAATGTGAATGCCGATAGGGTGGTGCGGTCGGTGCGCTCCTTTATCTGCGATAGGCGGGAGATAAATTCCGTTACGGTGTGCGGTTCTGTCTTCATGGAACCTAACGCACGTGCCGCAGAAATTACGGCGGTGTGGCTGACTAACGGCTCCTCGTTTATCAACGGCATGGCTACGGTTATTATGTCGGGTATCTTGCAGAAAAGAGCCTGTGCCGCACAGTCGGCTACTTCGGTCGTGCGTACGTCGCGCATCCACCTGAGCGTTTTGTCGTGGTCGAACGAGGTCGGGTCGGCTATGTAGAGCGCCGCCAGACGATGGTCGCGTACGTCGCCGGCGTACAGCATGTCGGCTAAAGGCTGGCACGGGGCGTATTCCGAGGCTATCTGCCTTATGGTTGTCAACGCCACTCCGTAATTGCGCGATTTGTCGCCGCTCATGCGGGTCATGGTGTCTACGGCCGCACCGTTTCTTTGGCGGTATAGCGCTATGTTGATTCTGGCTTTCAGCTTTTCCGTATCGTTCATGGCGTGTGGTTTTGTGGTAGTGCAGGTGGCGTAAGGTGTGCCGTCTGTGGTCTGAATCGGTAAAAAAATGTGCCGTGCGAGGCTATTTGTGTCTCTTTGTGGCTGCCGGCAAAGATATATTTATTATCTTTACAGGCAAAACGGAGTATAACGTAAGGTTGAAAGTTGCGATTGTAATACTGAACTGGAACGGCGAGGATCATCTGCGCCGTTTTCTCCCTTCCGTGGTGCGATATACCACGGAGCCTTATGCCCGTGTAGTGGTGGCCGACAACGGATCTACCGACGGTTCGCTCACTATGTTGAAGGAGCGTTTCCCGGAAGTGGAGGTCGTGGAGCTCGATCGCAATTACGGGTTTGCAGGCGGTTATAACCGTGCGCTTGAAAGGATCGAAGCCGACCTGTTCCTGCTTCTCAATTCGGACGTCGAGGTGACATGCGGGTGGCTGGCTCCGCTTGTGGAACGCATTGTCTCCGACGAGCGTATAGCGGCGGTGATGCCCAAGATACGGAGCTACGCCGAGCGCGAAATGTTCGAGTATGCCGGCGCAGCGGGCGGTCTTATGGACCCGTTGGGTTACCCCTATTGTCGGGGCAGGGTGCTGTCTCGTGTGGAGCGCGATATGGGGCAGTACGACGACGCATGCGAGATCTTCTGGGCTTCGGGCGCGGCTATGCTGGTGCGAGCCGATCTCTTCCGCTCGCTCGGCGGGTTCGACGACGATTATTTCGCCCACATGGAAGAGATAGATCTATGCTGGCGGGCCAAGAACACCGGCATGAGCGTGTGGGTGGAGCCTCGTTCTACGGTATATCATCTCGGCGGGGGAACCCTCTCGGCCGAGTCGCCGTACAAGCTGTTCCTGAACTTTCGTAACAATCTGGCCACGCTCTTTAAGAATTTGCCGTCGTGGTGGCTTATTCCGGTCATATTCGTGAGAATGTGCGCCGACGGTGTGGTAGGAGCGGGCTATCTTCTCAGCGGACGGTTTTCGAGATTCGCCGCTGTGGTTAAGGCTCATGCGGCTTTTTATGGCATGATTCGTGCATTGATGCGGAAGCGGCGTATGTTGCCGCACCCTGACGGACGCCCCGTGGGTATGTCGCGCGGCCTTTTGGCGTTCAAGGCGTTCAGGGGGCTGTGTCGCTGAAGATGCCATAAGTCGGACTATGTATAAGATGCGGAAGGCGCATCTGCGGAATGAAGAAAAGACAAATAAACATATAAAATGTATAGAAATATCGTTGCATTTATCGTCGGTATGACAGCATTGCCGCTCTTTGCGCAACAGACGGATGTTCCGGGGCGTGCTCTCTCTTACGACGAGGCGGTGTCGATGGTCATGGAGAACAACGACCAGATACGTGCCGACCGTTACGCCGAACAGGCGAGCATTAAACAGAAGAAAGCCGCTGTAGGTCTGCGTTCTCCGCAGTTGTCTCTGTCCGCCGGCTATGCCTTTATGTCGGACGATATAGCCGTGGACATGAACGGGCTGAAAGCTCCCGTAGGCGGTGCTTTGGGCCAGCTGGGCCTGCCTATCCCTCCGGCGCTTACCGGTCAGCTTATGGCCGCCGACTGGAGCCTGCCTTTGCAGGAGCGCGATTTCGCCGTGGTGGGTGCCACGCTTAAAGTGCCTATATACACCGGCGGTAAAATCAATGCGGCCAACCGCGCCGCACGTATAGGCGTGGAGCAGAGCCGCTGGCAGTCGGCCGGTAACCGCAACGGCCTCTATACCACTCTTGCCGAACGCTATTACGGCCTTTCGCTGGCTATGCACGTGGTGGATGTGCGCCGTCAGGTGGTGGAGGGCATGAAAAAACATCTCGACGATGCCATAAGGCTCGAAGAGAACGGTATGATAGCCCGCGTAGAACGTCTGTATGCAGAGATGAAACTCTCGGAGGCGCAGGCGGAGCTGGGTAAGGCGCAGGCAGAGGCCTCTACGGTGTCTGCGGCCCTTTCCGGTACTATAGGCACCGCCGACAAGGTTATACCGGTCACCTCCATGTTCGTGCTATCGTCGCTCGGGGATGTCGCCGATTTCAAGGCTTTGGCCGTAGATAACAGCCCGATACTCAAGCAGGTGTCGATGAAACGTTCGCTCGCCGAGGAGGCCGTAAAGGCGCATAGAGCCGAGTTCATCCCGCAGATCGCCGCAATGGGCGGTATAAACATATACGACTATCAGTTAACCAAAATGGCTCCTCGTTGGGCCGTGGGCGCCGGTCTTTCGTTCAACATATTCAACGGCCTGTCGCGGGAGCATAAGTTCTCTGCCGCCAAGAGCACGGTAAAGCAGGTAGAAGCAATAGAAGATCGCGTGTCGGTCGATGTCAATACGTTGATAGACAAACTATATAACGGTCTCTCTACGGTGTCGGAACAGATTGATGCCAACGATGCCACCATCGCTTTCGCCGAGGAGTATCTGCGTATAAAGGAGAAGGCTTTCGTTGAGGGCAACGCCACGTCGTCGGATGTGGTGGACGCACGGCTCAACCTCGCCGCAGCCAAGATAGCCCGCCTCAAATGCGCCTACGACTTCGACGTGCAGTTCGCGCAGCTTTTGGAGACTTGCGGTGTCAGCGAGCGTTTCGCCGATTATCGTTCGGCGCATGGCTACAGGGCCATAGACTAACGGTTACACAGTGTACAATGATAAAAATATACAATACAGATATGAAACGTAGCAATCTCTTTATAATCGTGTTCGTTGTCGCTTTGGCGATAGCTCTCGTGGCGTTGACGGCATGGTACGTTTACCGTCCTGCGGCCGTGGTGTTGCAGG
This sequence comes from uncultured Rikenellaceae bacterium, assembly GCA_910588925.1. Classification (GTDB taxonomy): domain Bacteria; phylum Bacteroidota; class Bacteroidia; order Bacteroidales; family Rikenellaceae; genus CASDZP01. The sequence continues at coordinate 21,546 of CAJURV010000005.1, read as the reverse complement.
GTGAGGCCGTTGCGCAGTCTTATAAGGTGTCGTCCAAGTTGGTGGGCCGTGTCGATTCGCTGAAACTGCGTATGGGCGACAAGGTGCGTAAAGGCGAGTTCGTATTCTCGCTCTCCACCCCCGAGGTCGACGCCAAGTTGCAGCAGGCCAAGGCTATGTTGGAGGCCGCTTCGGCAAAGGACGCCATGGCCCGCAAGGGGGCGCGTCCTCAGGAGATAGAGGCTGTCAAGAGTATGTGGGAGAAGGCTCAGGCCGGTCTGGCACTTGCCGAGGTCACCTACACGAGGGTCAAGAACCTCTATGACGACGGTGTGGTTCCCGCCCAGAAGCTCGACGAGGCCGAAGCCAATCTGAAAGCTTCCCGTACCACCGAGCAGGCGGCACACGCACAGTATCTCATGGCCTACGAAGGTGCCCGCAAGGAGGATAAGACCGCTGCTGCGGCTCTCGTGGCGCAGGCTCGCGGCGGTGTAGAGGAGGTGGAGGCCTACCTAAAGGACGCCTATCAATATTCTCCCGTGGACGGCGAAGTGTCGTCGGTGATAGCCGAGGAGGGCGAGCTGGTGAATGCGGGGTATCCTGTGGTGACGCTTATCGACCTGCACGATATGTGGTTGGCCTTTAATGTGAAGGAGACGTTGCTCCCGAAGATAAAGAAAGATATGATAGTGGAGGTCGATGTTCCGGCTCTCGGTCGCAAGGTAAAGACGCGTGTAAGCTACATAGGTGTGCAGGCACAGTATGCCACATGGTCAGCGACCCGTTCGCAGGGCGAGTTCGATATACGCACTTTCGAGGTTAGGCTCACCCCTATCGACTACACCGACGGGTTGCGTCCCGGTATGAGCGCGCTTTTCAACGTAACGTCGCTCTGATGATATGGAAGCTCGCAGGGGATTGATATTCACCGTGAAGCGTGAGCTTTGCAAATTGCGTAATCTCGGCACTTTCGCCGTGATGGTGACGCTGTTTCCGTTGCTTTCGCTTCTTTTTATGGCCGCGCTTTTCTCCCGCGGCGTACCTAACGACCTGCCGGTTGCCGTGGTAGATAACGACGGCACCGTCCTTTCGCGTCAGGCGGCCCGCATGATAGATGCCGGACAGTTCGTAAGGCTTGCGGCCAGCGCGCAATCGGTGGACGAGGCCCGGCAGATGATGTTGCAGGGCAGGGTGGATGCCGTGGTGGTGCTGCCCGACGATATGGAGAGGTCGGTAATGCGCGGCGAACGCGTCACCGTCCCTGTCTTCATCAACGGGGCCAATCTGTTGGTAGGCTCGTTGATAGAGAAAGACATATCCACTACGTTGCAGACATTCTCCACCGGTATAGAGATACAGAAGCTAGAGGCCAAGGGGCTCTCGCCGGATGCGGCGTTGGCGGCCTCTATGCCGGTCACTTTCAACAAACATATCCTCTTCAACCCCTACACCAGCTACGCCTATTACATCATGCCAGGCTTCATGTCGATGATGCTCTTTTTCTTCGCAGTGCTCTCGGTGGTGTTCTCCATAGGGCTGGAGCTCAAACGCGGCACCGCCCGTATGTGGCTGTCGGGTGCCGATTGGTCGATGGGCAAGGCGCTGGCGGGTAAGATGTTGCCATACACTATTTGGTTCTGGCTGCTGTCGTTTCTGATGATGTACCTTATGTACGTGCGTCTGGATATGCCTATGAACGGGTCCGCCACCGTCATGATTATAGGCAACTTGTTGCTGGTGGTTGCTTACCAGTGGATGGGAGTGCTCATAGTGTCGCTGACGCGGGGTTTGCGGTTGGGCTTGTCGATAGCTGCCGGCTACTCGGTGCTCGCCTTTTCGTTCTCGGGGCTTACGTTCCCGTTCATAGGCATGGATGGCTGGATAGCGTTTCTCGGCAGGGCTCTCTTTCCGTTCACTCACTACATGGATATATTCGTGGACCAGTCTATGCGCGGGGCTCCCGTCTATTGCTCGTTGGGCAACATAGCCATGCTTTGCCTGTTCATCATAGCGGGCATGGCGTCGGTGCCTCTGCTCGAAAGGCTGTGTACCGATCCGAGGCAATGGGGACGGAGCTAGCGTTTTATGTAAATGTAATTCTATGAACCGATCTATAGGAGCCATAAACAGATATCTCTACGTAGTGCGTAACGAGTTGCGCACTATGGTGTGCGACGGCGGTGTCATGCTGATAATGTTCGGCGCCATATTCATCTATTCGACGCTCTATTCGCTCGTCTACCGCAATGAGGTTGTCCGCGCGGTTCCCATAGCCGTCATCGACTACGACGGCACCGCCGCTTCCCGTGCTTTCATACGCGACTTGGACGCCTCTCCCAATGTAGTGGTGGCTTACGAGCCTACCGATATGGAGTCGGCGCGCGAATTGTTCTACTGTCGCGACATATACGGTGTGGTGGTTGTTCCGCGCGATTATAGCAAAAGCGTATCGTCCGGCGAACAGGCCGTGGTCAGCATATATGCCGACGCCAGCTATTTTCTCATGTACAAGCAGTTGTTTTCGGCGGCCGCCTCTGCCATAACCTACAATAACATCAAGATAGAGTCGGCGAAGTTCATGGCTGCGGGGATGGACCGTCGTTCGGCAGTGGCGTTGGCCGATCCCGTGGAGGTTAAAACCACCAAACTCTATAACAGGGTGGAGGGGTATGCCACTTTCGTGATGCCGGCCATAATGGTGTTGATATTGCAACAGACATTGCTGATAGGTATAGGCATGATGGGCGGTACTATGACAGAGAAGGGACGGTGGCGTTGTTATGTAAGGGAGGGACGTCGTTTCTCCTCGTCGCTCGTGTTGATAGGCAAGGCCTCGGCCTATCTGTTTTTTGCCGCTACAATAGGCCTGCTCGTCTACGGCATATACTATAAATTGCTCGGTTACCCGTGGCGCGGAAACGATTTCGATACGGTGCTGTTCATGCTTCCGTACCTCCTTTCGGTGATATTCTTGGGGCTCGGTATCTCTATGTCGTTCCGTTACAGGGAGACGGCCATAGTTACCTTAGTGGCTTGGTCGGTGCCGTTCCTGCTCTTGAGCGGGGTCTCTTTCCCTATGGAGGGGATGCCGTCGTGGCTCTATTCCGTGGGGCAGATATTGCCGTCGAGTTCGGCCATAACCGGATATATCCGTCTCAATGTCATGGGGGCGTCGCTCGGTGATGTCATGCCTGAGTACCTGTGGCTTTGGGTTCTTACTATAGTATATTTCTGCTTTGCCGTGCTTATGATACACCTCAAGTTCCGGCGGTTGGACGAATCCGTCTGTTGCGTGGATAATAAACGGAACGGTGATGCCGAAGTTAAGAGTCTGTCTGCTACGGACGCTGAAAGTGAAAGCGAGCCGGTGTTGTAGCGGTTCTCTGTAATGGGCTGCCGGTTTTCTGTCGGTCGTGCTACGGTGAAAATTTTGGGCGTCGGTTTGCAACATTGGATAATTGTTATTATATTTGCACCGCAATAGGAAAATATATTGCGTGTTTTACGGTGGATGTAGCTCAGTTGGTTAGAGCGTCGGATTGTGGTTCCGAAGGTCGTGGGTTCGAGACCCATCTTCCACCCGTCTTTTGAAAGCCTGTTTTCGTGAGGAGACAGGCTTTTGTCTTTTTGCTGTTTTTAACATGGCGGTTAGATCGTGCTTTGTGTCCGTGGCTATGACTACCCGCTCCGCTCGTGCCTATGGAGCGAAAATGTTTCTGATGTCTTCTTGTCGGACGTGCGCTTAGTCGGGTCCGTGGTACGGAAAGTGTTCCATGTCCCTTATTATTCGGGACGAAAAATCGGTCGAACCTCCATGTTTGAGAATTTTTAAGATAAAATAGCGAAATACCTTGCAAATTGTTGTTTTTAATCAAAAAAATCTTTATATTTACTGAAAATTAAAAGTCGATCTTTTTTCGTGTCTTGCCGTGCCCCGTGTGTGACGGCATCAGACGGTAAAAGTCGTACGTTGTACGGAAGAAACTTTAGATACGCGCGATATATGTCAATATTGAAATTCAAACAGAGCGACTTGGTCAATCTGGAATATTCGCTCGAACGCGAATTTTTATCAACCAACCGTGCTGGCGGCTATATGAATACCACCATAACGTGTTGCAATACGCGAAAATATCACGGTTTGATGGTATGCCCGCTCTCGGACGGCTCTTCTGAGCGTTACGTGTTGCTCTCCAGCGTCGACGAGACCGTCGTGCAGCACGAACAGAGTTTCAATCTCGCGCTTCATAAGTTCCCCGGTTCATACGAGCCTAAGGGGCATAAATATATTACGGCGTTCGACTATACCCCCACTCCGTCTATAACGTATCGCGTGGGAGGCGTGGAGATACGTAAAGAGCTTTTGTGGCTCCACTCCGCCGATCGTCTTATGATAAGATACACCCTTCTGGAGGCTACCTCGCCTACGAGGCTGAGGTTGCGTCCTTTTCTGGCCTATCGCAGTATAGACACCCTCAGTCGCGCCAATATGTTCGCCTCGGGCCACTCCACTCCGGTTGCCGGCGGCGCTTCCGTGACGCCCTATTCCGATATGCCCACGCTCTATATGCAGCTCGATAGCGACGGTGAGTTCCTGCCTGCTCCGGATTGGTACTATAACTTCGAGTATGCCAAAGAGGCCGAGCGCGGTTACGAGTCGCATGAAGATCTGCTCACCCCCGGTATCTTCGAAATGCCGATAGCCAAAGGTCAGAGCATCATATTGTCGTGCTCGCTCTCCGAGGTCGATCCGTCGGGTATTGCGGCCGATTACGAGGCGGAGATATCGCGTCGTTCGGTTAAGACGGAGTTCAAACCGTGCCTGAGACACTCGGCGCGTCAGTTCTTCGTGCGTCGCGGCGATCGTGCCGAGGTCATAGCCGGTTATCCGTGGTACGGTATGCGAGGCAGGGACGCGCTTATGGCTCTTCCCGGGCTGGCCCTGACACAAGGGCGTGCGGATGAGATGACCGCCGTGCTCGACCGTATGATCGCCGAACGCAAAGACGGCATTTTCGCCAACTATCCGGGCGACTATTCCACGTCCGACACCTCGCTATATTTCTTCTACGATATGATAGCCTTGGAGCGTCACATAGGGCGCGAGGCGATATGGGAGCGTTACGGCGACGTGATGAAAGAGATTCTCGAGGCATACGCCTCCGATCCGTCGGGTCGCGGTGTAGTGATGCACGATAACGGTCTTATATGGGCCGACGGCGGCGGACGTCCCCTTACGTGGATGGACGGGCGTGTCGACGGTAAGGCCGTGACGGAACGTCGGGGTTATCAGGTGGAGGTCAACGCCTTGTGGCACACGGCGGTATGTTACACCTTAGAGCTTGCGCGTCAGTTCTGCGACCGCGATACGATAGAGAAGTGGGACGGTCTGCCCGAACGTATCCGCGAGAGCTTCGCAGCCACTTTCTGGCTCGACGAGGGCTATCTGGCCGACTACGTCAACGAGGAGGAGATCTCGCGCCTCGTGCGTCCCAATCAGGTGCTGGCATGCTCTACTGCATATCCGCTTCTGGACGAGGTGCAGACCATATCGCTACTTGCCACAATCGACCGCTACCTTCTCACTCCGCGCGGTCTTCGCACTCTGGCTCCCGACAGTGTAGATTACACCGGATTCTATGAGGGCGACGAGATGGCGCGTAGTTTGTCTACCCACGAGGGATCTATAAGACCGTGGTTGCTGGTGCCGTATCTGTCGATTAAGCTGAAGCTGTACGGAGCCGATTATCTCGACGAGGCCAAGGGCATTATAGATTCGTTCAGGGAGGATTTCACCGAATACGGCATAGGCACGGTGGCCGAGCTGTACGAGGGTAATCCGCCCTACAGACCGAAAGGGGCCATATCGTTCGCCGTTAACGTGGCCGCGGTGCTTTGTATGATAGAGGCCGTGGAGACGGCCGAGGCCGGATTGTGATGATTTGTTGAATTTTAGATGAGTAATAAGATGAGAGTATTGATGTTCGGCTGGGAATTTCCCCCTCATATAGCGGGCGGTTTGGGCACGGCATGTTACGGTCTCACGCGCGGGTTGGCTCGCGGCGGGGCCGAGGTGATATTCGTGGTTCCCAAGGCCTACGGTGATGAGGACCAGCGTTTCGTACGGGTGCTCGACGCCAGTCAGGTGGAAGCCCAGTACGGCGAGGCGGTGGTCGGCGATATATGGGAAAGGGTCAAGTTCATACAGATAAATTCCAATTTGGTGCCTTACGCTTCCGAGGAGGAGTTCTCCGCAGAGGGCGAAGCCGCCAAGAAATCCGGCAGTTTCCGTAGCGGCGACGTGTGGCGCGAGCGTTTCAACTTCACAGGCAAATACGGCACCAACCTCATGGAGGAGGTGTCGCGCTTTGCGGTGGTGGGGGCCGAGGTGGCCCGTCAGTTGGCTGGGCAGTTCGACGTGATACACGCCCACGACTGGCTCACATACTATGCCGGCATGGCAGCCAAGAGGGTGTCGGGAAAGCCTTTGGTGGTGCATATACACGCCACGGAGTACGACCGTAGCGGCGAGAGTGTCAATCCTGTAGTCTACGAGATAGAGAAAGCGGGTATGGGTGCCGCCGACCGTGTGATAGCCGTCAGCCACCTTACTGAAAACATAGTGGTCAGCAAATACGGTATAGATCCGCGCAAGGTGACGGCCGTGCATAACGCCGTCAGGTTCTCGTCGGGTACGGTTCAGGCGGAGAGAGCCATAAACGATAAGATCGTCACATTCTTAGGGCGTATAACCTTTCAGAAGGGGCCCGAATATTTCGTGGAGGCGGCGGCTAAGGTACTCAAGCGCGAGCCGCATGCCCGTTTCGTGATGGCCGGTAGCGGCGATATGCTTAACGGCATTATCAGGCGTGTGGCCAAGCTCGGTATAGCCGACAGGTTTCATTTCACCGGATTTCTGCGAGGCGAAGAGGTGCAACGTATGTTCGCGTTGAGCGATGTTTATGTGATGCCGTCGGTGTCGGAGCCGTTCGGTATATCGCCGCTCGAGGCCATGAGGTCCAACGTGCCTGTGATAATATCCAAACAGTCCGGGGTGGCCGAGGTGCTGAAATACGCCATCAAGGTGGACTACTGGGATGTGGACGCGCTGGCAGACGCAATATACGGCCTTATCAAATATCCCGCCCTCTCCGACATGTTCATAACGAGGGGACAGGAGGAGGTGACCGCCATGAAGTGGAACAATGCGGCGCTCAAGGTGATAGACGTATATAACGATGCCATAAACAACCCTATCTGAATTAAAAACAAGTAACACAATATATTCGCCATGAAGACAATTTGCCTCTATTTCCAGATACACCAACCTCTCAGGCTCAAGAAGTACCGCTTCTTCAATATGGGGGTAGACACCAACTATCTCGACGAACATCTCAACCGTACCACCGCACAGAAGGTGGCCGGCAGTTGTTATATTCCTATGAACGATCTGTTGCTATCGCTGATAGAGCGTCATAACGGGGCTTTGCGCGTGAGTTTCTCGATTTCGGGTCTTGCCGTGGAGCAGATGAAGCAATACGCGCCCGAGGCTCTCGAGAGCTTTCGTCGTCTGGCGGCTACCGGTTGCGTGGAGTTCATAGCCGAGACATATTCGCATTCGCTCAGCTCCATAACCTCGCCCGACGAATTCCGTGAGGAGGTGTATCGCGATATGGCTATGATAGAGCGCGAGTTCGGTCAGAAGCCTACCACTTTCCGTAATACCGAGATGATATACTCCGACTCCATAGGCGAGATGGTGTCGCAACTCGGTTTTACCGCCATGATTACAGAGGGGGCCAAGCACATACTCGGATGGAAGAGTCCCAACTATCTGTATGCAAACGCAATAAATCCCCGTTTGAAATTGCTGCTCCGTAATGCGCGTTTGAGCGACGATCTTCGTTATCGCTTCTCCGACCGCACGTGGAACGAGTGGCCTTTGACGGCGGACAAATATCTCTCGTGGCTCACCTCCGATCGTAATCCCGGAGACATGGTGAACCTGTTCCTCGACTACGAGACGTTCGGTTATCACCAGAGCGCCGACACCGGCATATTCGACTTCTTCGGCCGTTTCGTCGATCTTGCGCTCTCCGAGGGGCTTGTGTTCGACACACCGCATCATATAATAGAGCGATTCCAGCCGGTATCGGTGCTGCACATCCCGTACGCCATATCGTGGACCGACGAGGAGCGCGACCTCACGGCATGGTTCGGTAACGAGCTGCAGAACGAGGCCATATCCAAGCTCTACGCCCAGCGCGACAAGGTGTACGCTATAGGCGACGAGGGGCTGATGCATGTGTGGCGTTTCATGCAGACATCGAACCACTTCTATTACATGAGCACCAAATGGTTCAGCGACAATACCGTAGCTAACGTCAATCCCTACGGATCGCCCTACGAGGCGTTCATTAACTACATGAACGTACTTAGCGATTTCATACGTCAGTTGGATGAGAGGGTACAGAACTAAGGCGTATTGCTATAGGGTATGCTTCCGGCGGATAGCGTTCGGGTGCGTGAGTTGTGAGGCTATTTAGGAGTCTTTTTCATAGGTTGCGCGTCCGCACAGAGCGGCCCGGTTGGCGGAGTGGGGCGGTGTGCTCTATGTGTCGGCTAAGGTGTTTGTGTTTCGTCAGCCTCTTGTATGAAATATTTTTCCACCTCCTCCAAGTGTCCGAAAAATTCCTCTCCGAAAGCGCGTATTATCGGCTCTTTGAGGGCACGATATACCTTGACGCCGCTTTTCTTGCCGCATGCCACAGCGTCGCGGCAGATGTTCCAGCGGTGGTAGTTGAGAGCGGTCATGTCGCCTATTTTGGTGAGACGGATAGGGTAGAGGTGGCACGATATGGGTTTTAGGTAGTCTATGGCTCCGTCGCGTGCCGCCCGTTCTATGGCGCATAAGGTTACGTCGCCTTTGCGGTAGGAGTATGCGCATTCTGCGCCGTCTATGAGCGGGGTTACGAAGTCGCCGTCTTCGTCTATTACGAATATGCCTTGCTCGTCGATGGCGGCACGTCCCTCTTCGGTCATGTAGCGGCGTATGGTTTCTATGTCGGCGTCTATGCGCTCTATATCTTCCGTTTCGAGCGGAGCTCCGGCGTCGCCCTCCACGCAACAGATGCCTTTGCATGAGGCCAGATCGCAACAGAAATACTCTTCGAACAGGTCGTCGCTTACTATTTTGTCTTCTATCTCTACCATGTGTTCTGTGTTTCCGCAAATATACGGAATATTGCTGTCAGGGAAAAACGCCGGTTGCTTTCGTCGGACGAAATTAGGCGCATTATGTTTTTAAGGCCCGTGCAAGGCGAGTGTCACTGAACTAATACCACTTTTCTTTCGTTTCAGAACCACAGGGGTACGAAAAAGGCTGTCCGCAAAGAACAGCCTTTTTAATGCTATGCGTATGTTACCGCAGTTTGCGTGCGCCGTCGGAGATGACGACAGGGTATATTTTGCAGTCTATTCCGAAACGTTCCTTGTAACGTTCACGTACAGTGGCTATGAAGCTGTCGTATCTGTCGGCAGATACGAGGTTGATGGTGCATCCTCCGAAGCCGCCGCCCATTATGCGCGATCCAGTCACGCCGCACTCTTTGGCTGTCTCGTTGAGAAAGTCTATCTCTTCGCAACTGACCTCGTAGAGCACGCTTAGGCCTACGTGTGTGCCGAACATCTTGCGTCCTACCGTCTCCATGTCGCCGGCTTCGAGGGCACGGCATGCGTCGAGCAGGCGTTCCACCTCCTCTATGGCGTATAGGGCGCGTATATAGTCCTCTTGGCTTATGCGGCCGATCACCTCTTCGAGCCATTCGTGCTTGGCGTCACGCAGAAACTCCACCTCCGGGTGGTTTGCGCGTATGGCCTCAACGGCACGTTCGCACGATTCGCGACGACGATTATACGGCGATCCGACCAATTCGTGTTTGACGCATGAGTCGACTAACACCAATTTGTAGCCGTGCGCCTCGGGGTCGAACGGGTAATAGACATGTTCGCCTGTCTTGCAGTCGAGACGTACCAAGTGTCCCGCCTTGCCGAAGACGGAAGCGAACTGGTCCATGATGCCGCACTTTACGCCCACGTAGTTGTGTTCGGTGGCTTGCCCTATCAGGGCGAGGGTCATTTTGTCGAAGCCGAGCGAGAGCATGTCGTTGAGCGCAAATGCGTAGGTGCTCTCGAGTGCGGCCGACGAGCTCATGCCCGCACCGAGCGGTACATCGCCGGAGAATACGGTATCGAACCCCGTCGTCTTGCCTCCTCGCTTTGCTATCTCGCGGCATACACCGAAGATATATTTGGCCCACAATGGCTGTGGGGTATCGCTCTCTTCGAGGCCGAATTCACAGCTTTCGTCGAGGTCGAGGGCCGTGGCGCGGACACGATCGGTGCCGTTGAGGCGTATTGCAGCCGTGATGCTTTTGTCTATCGCTCCGGGCAGAACGAATCCGCCGTTGTAGTCGGTATGTTCGCCTATGAGGTTGATACGGCCGGGAGAGGTGTAGATTTCTCCCCCGGCGCTGTAATAAGCCTCGAATTTCTCAGATATGAGGTTGACATCCATGTCGTTACTCGTTAGTCATTACATCCTGCGGGCGCGGTTTGCATCCCACGAGGGCGTAGTAGAGGAGGAACACTTCGCATGCCGCTATGAGCACCCATGTCCACTCCCAGCTTCCCAATATGTCGGTGAGACCGCCCTGTACGAGGGGGATTATACCACCGCCGAGCACGCCTATCATGAGGGCTGCCGAGCCTAAAGAGGTGTATTTGCCCAGTTTGGCTACGGCGAGCGAGAATATTGCGGGCCACATCACAGAGTGGCAGAGACCTACGCCTATGAGTAACCACGGGTTTCTGAGTGCCATGCTCGCTACGAGCAATACTATGGCGGCCGCAGAGGTCACTGTCAGTTGCATCTTGGCCGGTACTTTGCTTATGAACGAGCCGATGAGACGTCCCACGAGCATGCCTCCCCAATACATGGATGCCATCATGGCCGCTTTCTCGGCGAAGTTGCCGCCCAGCTCTTTAGCGAACGATACCACGTTGGTACCTACCGCCACTTCTACACCTACGTAGAAGAAGATGGCCGCTACCCCTAAGGCGAGGTGACGGAACGACCATACGCTACGATCGAGCTTTTCTCCGGCTTTGGCGGTGGCGCTCTCTATGGTAGGCAGGTCGAGTTTGCTGACGATGAACGATAGTATGGCTATCACTACCATGAGCGCGAGGAAGGGGAGCATAAGGTCGTTGACAGTGGCTACTGCGCCTCCGAATATGACGTATGCCACGAAAAGGGGACCTATTGTGGTGGCTATGGAGTTGCTGGTGCCGCCTATGTTCTGACGCTGTACGTCCGATGTGCCTTTTACCTGGCAGTTGGTGAGAAACGGGTTGATAACCACCTGCATTATTGTTACCGCACCGCCCACTATGAACGATCCTGCTATGAATACGAAGAATGCCAAAGGTACCGATACGCTACCCATAGGAATATCTATGGGGCTGTAGACCTGAAGAAGCACCGAGGCTTCGAACACAGCCAAGCCGGCCACCATAAACAGGAGCGCCCGTACCAATGTGCCTTTGTAGCCGAATTTACTCACCCATTTTGCACCGGTGCCGCCGAAAACAGGATAGGCGAGGAACCACGAGAAGGTGATGAGGGTCATGAGCGTGTTCTTGATGCTTCCTGCCTGAGATAGAAGCGCCTCCTTGATGGGTTCCTGAAATTGCTGGTTGATGTTGGTGAAGAACCCTACGAAGAAAAAGAGTATGACCATCACGATGAACGGTCCGGTATAACTCCTGACTTGAGTGTTTTGCATAATGATTCGTTTAAGGTTATGTAATTTGTTTTCCGTTTTTGCTTGTCTGGATTTCGTTCGGGAGAAGCGGTGACCGTCAGGCGATTGTTTATCTCGTTCCGAACCTGAATATTATATGCTCCTCGTACACCTCCCCTTTTTTGAGCAACGGCGACGGGAATTGCAGCTTGTTGGGGGCGTCGGGGAAGTTCTGACACTCGAGTGCCACGCCGTCGCGCGACTCTATGGCCCTGCCGCCTTTGGATGTGCCCGACCCTTTGAGCCAGTTGCCGGTATATACCTGTATGCCCGGCTGGGTGGTGTATATCTTCAGCTCTATGCCGCTTTCGGGGCTGTAGAGGGTGGCGGCGAGGGTTTCGCGGTCGCGTTCGTAGCCGTCTATGGCCCAGCAATGGTCGTAGCCCGCGCCTATCTTGAGCGCTTCGAAGTCGGCGTCTATGTCGCGGCCTATCTCTTTAGCCTCGCGAAAGTCCATAGGCGTGCCCTCTACCAGTGCCAGCTCGCCGGTGGGTATCTGCGTGGTGTCGGTGGGCAGGTACCGAGAGGCCTCTATTTTGAGCGTGTGGCCGAGCACCGACCCGCTGTCGCACCCCGAGAGGTTAAAATAGGTGTGGTTGGTGAGGTTTACGATAGTGTCGTCGTCGGAGCCGGCGAAATAGGTTATCTCTACAGTGCCTTCGTCGTCGAAGTCGTAGACCGCTTCGCAGCCGAGTTCGGCCGGATAGCCCTCCTCGCCTGCCGCAGAGGTGTAGGAGAATACCACACGGTCGGTCTCCACGCGCGAGGTCCATATCTTGTTCTGAAATCCGCCCGGACCGCCGTGCAGATGGTTGACGCCGTTGTTGCGGGCCAAAATGTACTCCTTGCCGCCGAGAGAGAAACGTCCCTCCGCTATGCGGTTGGCATAACGGCCTACGCTTTTGCACATGGCGGCAGGGTCGTTCAGGTAACCTTCGTACGTACTGTATCCGAGCACCACGTCGCGCATATTGCCGTCGCGGTCGGGCACCTCCAACGACACTATGGCCGCACCTATGTTGGTAGTGCTGAGTCTCCACCCTTTGGCGTTGGTCATGCGGTAGAGTATCGCCGGCTGTCCGTCGGGTGCGAAACTCAGTATCTCCTGTTCTATCTCCATGTAGTACTCTGTTTTTGTCGGTTGCTCCTGAAGTTCGGGCCGAGGCGGATATTTGCGGGCTTGTCGAGAAAGTCGAACCTTATTCTACTGTTTTCCCGCTTCGGCAATCGAACCCGGTTTTATTGCGCTCTGCTTATCGAAAGTGTTCGAGATGCAGAACCGTACACCTAGTTATTCCGGTTGTAAACTACTGTCTTATTCCCAAAGCGAACGCGGGTATTCCCCTTTGGCTATGAGTGCGTTGAGTTTGGCCTCCACTTCGGGGCGGTCCTCCTTGTATGTTACTCCGAACCATTCGGCATCGCTCGAGAGTACCTTCAGGCGCGCTTTGCCGCTGTGAATGAGTATATCCGTCATGAGCGGCATGAAGAATTCGGCTTTGAGGTTGTCGATGTTCTCACGTAGGAACGTCTTGAAATACTCCTCGGACTCCTTGAAATAGTCGGGCGTGTAGCCGAACATGTTCATGCTCACGATAGTGTTGTCGTCGAGGGGGTGTTCTCCGTTGTCGTCTATGTAGACGATGCGTCCGTTGCGACGTTCTATCTTGGTGCGTTCGGTGATAGATACCAGATAGTCGTCGCCGTCCTTGGCGCACACTCCGCGCGATACGGTGCCGTTGTCGGAGAGTGTGTTGCTGACCAGATAGCCTACCATGCAATAGCGGCCCACGGCTCCGGCAGGCGATTCGCTAAGATATCGGTGTATGGTTCTGAAAGCGTCGGCGCCGTAGAAATCGTCGGCATTGATAACCACGAACGGCGTGTCTATCACGTCTTTGGCCATCATAACGGCGTGATTGGTGCCCCACGGCTTGGTGCGTCCCTCCGGTACTGTGAACCCTTCGGGCAGATTTTCGAGCTCTTGGTTCACGTAATCCACCCTTATGCGTCCTCCGAAACGCTTTTCGTTGAATATCTCCTTGAACTCCTGCGAGAAGCTCTCTCGTATTACGAACACTACGCGGTCGAATCCGGCTCTTATGGCATCGTAGACCGAGTAGTCGAGGATGGCTTCGCCGGAGGGGCCCATGCCGTCCATCTGTTTGAGCGATCCGTATCGCGAGCCCATGCCCGCCGCGAGAATCAAAAGAGTAACTTTCTGCATAATTAATTTGCGTTTGTATGTTTTTCTTACGCCAAAAGGGCTATCTTTGCAATTAAGATAAACTTCGCTTAGGCGATGTTTGTACGGTCTTCCGCATGTTGGCGGTTCGATTGCCTCCGTATATGACAATCGTAATGCAAATATACTGTTTTTATCCGATAAAATGTATCTTTGCGGAGAGAATAACATCGTTTTTTAATGTAATTCGGGCAGATGAAGTTACTGAATGTAATAAAACATATTGTAGTAAATTTCAGACGTAAACATCGTATAAGTTTCCGCGATACCCACAGCGACAGGGAGTTATGGTATATATTCTTCTCGCCGATGAATCTCTTGCTCGCCTCGCTCACCACTCTTATAATACTCTTTGCGTTGGTGATGGCGTTGGTGGCCTACACTCCCATTCTGGACCTTATCCCGGGTTATCCGGGCAATAAGTCGCGTCAGGTGTTGTTGCAGAGCGTCATGCGTCTCGACTCTTTGGAGCGTCAGATACGCATGTGGCAGATATACGAGCGCGACATATCGCTCATTATGGAGGGGAAGACGCCTGTGTCGGTTACCGCTTCGGCTACTATAGACTCCATACTCAAAACCCCGTCGGCCGTGGTGCCCCCGTCGTTGGCCGATTCGTTGTTCAGGGCCGGCATGGAGGCGTCGCACGCATCGTCAGGATTTATGCGTAGGGCATCGGGCGGCAATGTCTCGTCTTTCGAAACCTACGCCCCTTCGCGAGGCGTGGTTACGGGTCGTTTCGATCCGGCCTCCGGCTCTTACGGCGTTACGGTGTCGGTGAGCGGCGAGCAACCCATTGTGGCAGTTATGAACGGTGTGGTGGTGCTCTCTACATGGACCCCTTCGGAAGGTTATGTGGCGCAGCTTCAGCATAGCGGCAGCATGTTGTCGTCCTACAAGCAACTGTCTCGGTTGCTCAAGAAGCCGGGCGACCGCGTGCGTGCCGGCGAGGTGATCGGTTATGTGGGCGGCACCGTCCGTAGCGACGTGGTTACCTCCGAGGATACGCGCACTACCTATTACTACGAGTTGTGGGACAACGGTGCGCCGGTAGATCCCGAAAGCTATATGTTATTCTGATGAGACAGCGATTGGCCATACTCGGTTCTACCGGTTCCATAGGTCGTCAGACCCTCGATGTAGCGGCGGCCTATCCCGATCTTTTCGAGGTGCGCATATTGACCGCCGGACGTAACTGGGAGCTTCTGTGCCGGCAGGCGCGCCGCTTCGACGTCGACAGCGTGGTCATAGCCGACAAGAGCCTCTATCCGCAGGTGCGCGATGCTCTCTCCGATACCATGATAAAGGTGTTCGCCGGCGAGGAGTCCATAGAGTATGCGGCCGGCTCCTCCGAAGTCGATACGGTGGTTACGGCCATAGTGGGTTTCGCAGGGATGTTTCCCACGGTAAGCGCCATAAAAAACTCCAAGAAGATAGCTTTGGCCAACAAAGAGACGTTGGTGGTGGCCGGCGAGAGGATAATGGAGCTCTCTATGGAGCACAGGGCGCCTATAGTGCCGGTCGATTCGGAGCACTCCGCCATATTCCAGTCTCTTGCCGGCGAGAGCGGTCGCTCCATAGAGAAGCTGATACTTACCGCCTCCGGAGGTCCGTTTTTAGACTATACGCCCGATATGTTGCGCAGCGTTACCCCGGAGCAGGCTTTGGCCCACCCTTCATGGGTTATGGGTCGTAAGATAACGATAGACTCGGCCACGCTTATGAACAAAGGTTTCGAGGTGATAGAGGCCAAATGGCTTTTCGGGGTCGATCCTTCGCGCATAGAGGTGGCGGTTCATCCCGGTTCGGTGGTTCACTCCATGGTGCAGTTCACCGACGGTGCCGTCAAAGCCCAGCTCGGTACTCCCGATATGAGGCTGCCCATACAGTACGCACTCACCTTCCCCGATCGTCTGCCGATGAAAGGCGATCGTCTCAGCTTCGACGGTCTTACTCTCGCTTTCTCCAAGCCCGATACCGACAGGTTCCCTTGTCTAAGGCTCGCCTACGAGGCCATGGAGCGCGGCGGCGATGCTCCGTGCGTTGTCAATGCGGCCAACGAGGTGGCGGTAGAGGCTTTCCTCGGCGGCAAGATAGGCTTCTGCCGTATAGCTGAGATGATAGAGGCTTCTATGAATAAGATGTGCTCGCTCTCGTCGCCCACGTTGGATGATTATCGCCTGTGCGACAAAGCGACGCGTGAATATGCTAATTCTATAATTTGATGGATATTTTAATCAAGATCGCGCAATTGGTTTTGTGCCTGTCGATATTGGTGATGGTGCACGAGTTGGGACACTTCATGTTCGCCAAGATATTCGGTGCGAGGGTGGAGAAGTTCTACCTCTTTTTCAATCCCTATTTCTCGCTGTTCAAGAAGAAGATAGGCGAGACGGTCTACGGCATAGGATGGGTGCCTTTCGGCGGTTATGTCAAGATAGCCGGCATGATAGACGAGTCGATGGATACCGAGCAGATGAAACAGGAACCCCAGCCGTGGGAGTTCCGTAGCAAGCCGGCGTGGCAGAGGCTCCTGATAATGGTGGGTGGCGTGATGATGAATCTCGTACTTGCGCTGGTCATATACATAGCCATGAGCTATCACTACGGCGAGAGCTATATCGCAGCTTCGGACGTTAAGAACGGTTATAGCTTCAGCGAGTTGGGCCATGACATAGGCTTCGTGGACGGCGATGTTATCACTACGGTCGACGGTAAGAGTTTCGATAACTATCTCGATATCATGTCGCAGATAATAGTGTCGGGCACCTCCGAGGTGGAGGTGTTGCGTGACGGCGAGCCTGTAGTTGTCAGTGTCACCGAAGAGTTCACGCCGCGTCTTCTGTCGGGTCGCGAGCCTCTCTTTTCGTTGCGTATTCCCTTTACCGTAGATTCGGTCCTCGTGGGTTCGGCTGCGGCCCATGCCGGGCTTGTTGCGGGCGATTCGCTCGTCTCTGTCAACGGCGAGCCGATGTCATTCCGCGACCAGTTCGTTACGGCTTTCCGCTCGTCGGCAGGCGACACCTTGAGGCTCGGCATATTGCGCGACAGCAGCGGCGTCATGCACAGCATGACATTGCCGTTGGCGGTTCCCGACAGCGGCGTGATAGGTACGATCTCCACTACGGACATACTTAGCTATTATCCGCTTACCGAGCGTCGCTTCTCTTTCTGGCAGGCTATACCCAACGGCTTCAAAAGAGCCGTGGATCAGGTCGACAACTATATCAAACAGTTGAAACTTGTAGTCAATCCCGACACCGAGGCCTATAAGTCGGTGGGTTCGGTCGTGTCTATGGGCAGATTCTTCCCTCCCGAGTGGGACTGGTACCGTTTCTGGAACATAACCGCACTGTTTTCCATAATGTTGGCGGTGCTCAACATACTGCCCATACCGGCTCTCGACGGCGGCCATGTGGTGTTCTTGCTCTACGAGGTGATAACGCGTCGCAAACCGAGCGACAAGTTCATGATGGGAGCTCAGACGGTGGGTATGATACTGTTGTTTCTTCTGATAATCTTTACGTTGGGTAACGATATCATAAAATTGATATTGGGACGGTAGTCTGCGGCAGTCGTTGACATGATCCTACAGTGCTGGGCCACTTATAATGACGGTTTCATATAGACAGTGCGTCTCTTTCGGGCGTATTTTCAAGGCTGTTCTATTATTGCCTTTCGGGCATCCCTTTTCGCCTTGCGTCTTAGTTGCCGGCTGTTCACTATATTTTGCCACAGCACATACGCACCCGGGCCTATTGCCGAGAGGGGGTCGAGATAGGTGTGT
Source organism: uncultured Rikenellaceae bacterium (assembly GCA_910588925.1). GTDB lineage: Bacteria > Bacteroidota > Bacteroidia > Bacteroidales > Rikenellaceae > CASDZP01. Next base: position 3,671 of record CAJURV010000005.1, on the reverse strand, counting down.
GCCATCCATATGGCGAATATGGTGTTTTTCTGTCCTAAGGCCTGTCCGGCGCTGATGCGTTCGCCGTAGCGGCTGCCGATGGTTTTGCCTGTGATGAATTGCAGCAGACATACGACGAGGGTCGCCGCCGCCGTGATTATCTTTATGTCGGGTTGCGATCTGTCTTCGAGTATGGACGATAGCGTCTGTGCCGTCACTATCGCCAGAGCTACAGTCCACAGGTAGAAGGCGCCCGCACTCAACCGTTGCAGTGCGGCGTGGGCTTTGGGAACGAAAAAGCGTAACAGCATAGCCGCTATGAACGGGCATATCAGAAGCGGAAACACCTTGCCCAGTATCAATACGAACGATGTTGCGAAGCTTATCTGCGCGTGCGGTTCTATGGCCGGGAAAAACAACGGTATGGCTATGGCGGTGCCTATGTTGCCGATGAGCGTGTAGGTGGTGAGCGATGCCGCGTTGCCTCCGAGTTTGTGTGTGATGACAGCGGCGGCGGTGGCGGTAGGGCATATCACGCATACCATAGCCCCTTCGGCCACCGCCTTGCCGAGCGGCAATAGTGCGAAATATACCGCTACGGAACCTAATACCTGTATTGTCAACAACCATAGGTGCATTCTTCGCGGGCGCATGTCGTCCGGCGATATCTTGCAGAATGTCAGAAGCAGCATCGTGAATATCAGATAGGGTGTCAGAAACGACAGCTTCAGAAACAGCGGATAGCCTGCAGCGCCGGTTATCATGGCTATAGGTAGCGCCCAGTTTTTCAGAAATCCGATCATTTTTTATTATTTGGGAGTGGCGGACTCCTTTTTGAGATTCTGAGTCCGGTTTCAGATGATTATATCCGGTCACTCTCTCGATGCCGGACTCAATGTGTTGGACTATAGTGTGTTATCTTGAAAATATCTCCCATCCTCTTTCGGCCTGTCGTACCAGCATTCCGTATCCTCCCACTACCGTGGCGCGGGCACGTCTGCCGTGGCGTAGAAACAGCGTATCGCCGGGGTTGTAGACCAGATCGAAGAGTATGTGGCTCTCTGTCAGCGAGGTGTAGTCTATTTCGGGCGCGGTGTCTGTGTTGGGGTACATGCCCAGAGGAGTGGTGTTGATTATGAGTTTGTGCCCTTTTATGACGGAGCTGTCCAAATCGTCGTAGCCGAGCGATGTCGCGCTTTTTTGACGCGAAACGGTCTCGTATTTTATTCCGAGTGTTCCGAGCGCGTGACATACGGCCTTGGATGCGCCGCCGGTCCCTAAGACCAGTGCGTCCGGTCTGCGGGCTCCGATAACCTCCGATAGCGAATCTCTGAACCCGTAGACATCGGTATTGAATCCTTCGAGTAGTATTCCGTCGGCTATTTTGCCTTTGAATCCGTCTATGCGTGAAACTTTCACACAGTTGACGGCCCCTATGACTACGGCTTCGGCATCCGTTTTGTCGAGCATGCGCATGACATCGCGTTTGTGCGGTATGGTTACGTTGAAGCCGCGCAGAGTGGGGTCGGAGGAGACGGTTTCACGAAGCGTCTCTATGTCGGCCATAGGTGCGTTGCGGTACTGCCATCCCTCTATTCCCTCACGGGCGAATTTGGCCTCGAAATAGCGTTGGGAGAAAGAGTGTCCGAGAGGGTTTCCTATGAGGAGCAGCGTATTCATACTAAGCGAGATATTTGACTACGACGAACCCGCCTATCAATAACACGGTTATAGCTATGGCTATGAGGTTGAAATATTTGTCGATGAACTTCTTGATTGATGGACCGAATTTCCATATCAACCACGATATAAGGAAGAAACGTGCGCCGCGACTGACTATGGAGGCTATGATGAATATCACGAAGTCTATGTCGAATACCCCTGCCGTGATGGTTATAAGCTTGTAGGGTATGGGCGTGAATCCGGCTGTGAACACCACCCAGAAGCTGTACTCCTCGAACAAACCCTGCACTTGCTCGTACACTTCCAACGTGAAGCCCGGAATATTTCGGAAGAAGAAATCTGCGAAAGCGGTGAACTCGCCGTTACCGTCGAGCCATGCGAAGTGGCCTATGAGGTAGCCTACCGCCGCTCCGAGAATGGAACCGGCCGTGCACACCAGTGCGTATCGGAATGAATTTTTTACCTTACCCAAACATAAGGCTATCAGTAATATGTCGGGAGGGATGGGGAAGAAGCTCGATTCGGCGAACGCGAGCAGGAAAAGCGCGCTCGTACCCCATTTGGTGTCCGCCCAATGGAGCACCCAGTCGTATAAGCGACGCAATACGTTGCGTTTACGGGGGGCAGGCGCCGATTGTTCCGTTGTTTCTGACATGGTTTTATAAGTCTGAAATAGAGTGCAAATATATTATATTTATTGATGCCGGAAAAATGCGGAGGGCTTTATGTTAGGGGAATAGGCGGATTTTTGATTTTGCGGTGGGGAATGCTTTGCAGTGAGTCTGTTTCACTATGGGCACGCCTCGCGGCGGGCATGGATAAAATATATCTTTTGGAGTGAGGCGACTGGACGTGGGTAAAGATTCCGTCGCTCAATTCCGTAGCGCGAGGGATGCCCAACGGACACTCCGCGTAAAAAATGGAGCCATCGCATAAGAGGGTTTATGCGGACGGCTCCGGGTAATAGAATAAAGATTAGGGGGTCAATAATATTATATAGTCTGTTTTATAAGTTATTGTATATGTTTGGAATGTGGTCCGGCATTTTTCCCGACAGGGGTAATGTCGTCTGGATATACACCGGACCCGGGGTCATAATTATGCTTTTTGTGAAAAAGAGTGCCGACAGACCCGGAGAAACTGCTAGGATGTCTTACGGAATATCTGACGGACGCTCTTTTTATGTGTGATTTATTCGCGGACACAGCGGACGTTATAACTAGCCCCTTTTGTTAGCGGAGTTCGTACCCACATTGCTGCTAATAAAGTACATGTGGAACGCGTTGCTAGCATCGCTTTCAGACGTCCAATAGCGGCCGCCTGTACCGACATCGTACAGCGCACCGTCTGTATTGCTACGGCAACCGACAGCGGGAAACTGTAACTTCGCACCACTCGTATTGTCCGTAAGGGTCAGATAACCGTAATCGGATTCACTCCATGCACCACTATAGGTAGCTGTGCATGCTGCTATTAAAGCGTCGAACTCCTCTTTTTTGGGTACCCTGAAACCATTGGGACACGGATCGTTATCCTTTGTCCATTCCGAGCCAGTGGCGATAACGACACTCCAATCCGTAGAATTAACATTACCGGTAGTTGCCCAAGCTGTAGTCGTATTCCATTTGTAGAATTTACCGTGTGATTCGAGGCGAGTACCACTACATTCCGACGGCTGTTTTGTCGCGAAAGTAGCACCGCCCGATGCTTGCTTGGGATTGGCAAGGTTGTACTTCGCCCATTCAACGCCGCCGATATTGACGGTAAGTTGTTCATCCGAGCGAATGCATCGGACACTGAAACCACTCAACTTATGATCTCCTCTCACTGATATATTATTGTAATTAAACAACATGAGGAGAGCACCCCAAGAATCTTTATCTCCTATTAATGACCAATAATAACCTGTAGTGCCTAAAGTACCGAATAATGCTCCGTCCAAGTAGTTGCGACTACCGACGGCAGGAAACTCTAACCTATTAGCGCTATTTGTTTTATCTGTCATAGTC